>JAYUTQ010000504.1:0-6541 GCA_043755055.1 Chitinophagaceae bacterium
GCCTCGGCGGCAGGCTTGACAGTACCAATGTAATAACCCCCGAATTAAGCATTATCACCAATATTGGCTGGGACCACATGAACCTGCTTGGGGATACACTGCAAAAAATTGCTGCTGAAAAAGCGGGTATCATTAAACCCCACATTCCGGTGGTGATAGGCGAAACATTGCCGGAAACTAAAAGCATTTTTGAAGAAAAAGCTTCTTTGGAAAATGCTCCTGTTTTATTTTCGGAAGAACTGTATACAATTACCAATACTGTATTAAAAGTTAATGAGCTTAGCTGCACGTTTACAAATAAACTGGACGAAAGTGTATCCATCAGCTCTGATTTACCGGGCATTTACCAGCAAAAAAATATTCGAACCGTATTAACGGCTGTGGATGTGCTGAGAGAAAAAGGCTATCATCTTACTACCGAAATGGTTCAAGCGGCTTTATTGCAGGTAAAAAAATTAACCGGTTTGCATGGCCGCTGGGAGTTGATACACGAAAAACCGTTTGTGATTTTAGATGTGGGCCATAATGAAGATGGCGTAAATCAAATCATGCAGCAGCTATTGGCTATAGGCACTCCCCCATCAGCTGTAAGGATTGTAATTGGTATGGTAAAAGACAAGGAAGTGGACAAAGTGCTGCAATTGTTTAGCAGCGAATACCAGTTTTATTTTACCAATGCCCATATACCAAGAGCCTTACCGGCAAAGGATTTTATGGAAAAAGCTGCCACTTTTGGTTTGCCAGGTAATGCTTACGACAATGTAAATGATGCTATCAAACAAGCAATTTCAGACTCCAACATAACCGACCTGATTATCGTTTGCGGTAGTGTATTTGTAGTGGGGGAAGTAGAGACGGATTTTTGATTTAGGATGTATGATTTCTGATTTTAAAGTCACCTCACATCTTCCCAAGAACTCAACCTAATTCTTTATCTTTTTTGTTTGATGATGAATACAGCCGGTACAGAACGCTGCCCTTCTTTATCACTTGGGGTGATGGTTTGCTTTCCGTTAATCAACAAACAACTGCTGCCGCCGCCATCTAGGTTAAGGGCTTCGGTACAGCCGAGGTCTTTTAATATTTCAGCTTGTTGCATAAGCGTGGCTCCTTCGGCTATGCCTGGGAAACGGCCTTGTACACACAATACAATCAGCCGCCCATCTGCTGTGTAGCCCATGGCTGTTCGTGGATGTTTATCGTCTATCGCCTTACCGGCAAACTTAAGTTCCTCATTGTTACTGATGTTTATTTCGCCATTTTGTAATAACACCGGGCCACCGCCTACGGCTGTTTGCATTTTCCATTTTTGGCTAATCCCTGCTCTTTTTTTGATGTAATTAAAAACTGGCTTATCTATAGAATCTTTAATTGGGGCTAGTGCATTCTGGCTGGCATAAGCAAATTTCTTAGCCGAATCTGTAAGCAGCCACGCCACATCGGCCTTTCTTTTTTTACTAATACCAATGGCGCTGCCAAAAGGATGACGGTAGGTAAAAGTATCTTTACCCCTGCCGGCTATGGAAGCATTATTATATCCAAGTAGTTGGCCATTTTGGATAACCACATTTAGATTGCGACTTTGTACAAATTCAAAAAAAGTACAATTGACTACGAGTAGCGGATTGTCGTTCCGGAGAAAATATTGGGTTGGTGTAAGCCTTCTTTTTAGAGTTGTATCTACGGTAAATTTCAGATTTTTGTCTTTCAATAAAGCTTCGGCATAGTAGGCAATATTGGGCTTTCCATTAATAACAGAGGTGCTTTTGTATACATGTACAGAAGCTGGCAAAGGCTGAAAAAGGGAGTCAACATTGGTCCATTGCAATTGGCTAAAAGCTGCAACCGGCATAAAAAAATTAAACAACCAAAATCCGAAAATTACCATGAAGTTACCGGATGATTTTTTTATAGAACATCGCATCATTACTATGTTTTCAGCTTTTTTGGTTTGTAAAATGCAACGTTATTATTTTCTGTTGTTTTCAGGCAGCCTAAGACCGAAGGTAAACTACATGGCAAACTGCTTTTCCAGTTCCTTTATTTTTTTACCGGTATAATAGTACCATTTGCCTTTGTAGATGTAAGCAATTACAAAAGCATTTTTAGCTGCCAGTTTTCTACCTGTTGTTAGCTTTCTGTCATCCCAATCCTCACCCTGCATTATTTGTAACACCTTGTTTTTGGTTTTAGGAACCAGCAGTTCAGAAGCATCATTATTTGTTATACCTGCATCATTGTGCATTACAACCGGTAATTTAGAAATGGTAACGGTACTGGGTTTACTGCACTTGTTGCCTACCCAGATGTACTTTACATCAATCTCGTTCCTTTTTAATATTTCCAGATAAATAAAATACGACAGCATCGCTTTTGGCGCCTCAGCATATTCCATCTGCATACCGGGTGATATTTCCTGCTGATAGGCAAAAGACTTTATAATGGCGCCTTTGTGTGCCGCAGAAAAAAAGGATACAAGTAATAATAGCACAACCGGAAATAACTTTTTCATTTGTAAGATTTTGTAAAAGATGGATATGTGAACTTAACTACACATTACTGTTTCACAATTTTTTGCAAATGTGTATACTTACGGTTGTCGCTGATAAATTTAATAAAGTACATACCTGATGGCAATTGGGAAACAGGTATTTGTCCGTTTTTAAAGGACATAGTATTTTGAACCAATTGCTTGCCCTGCATATCTACCAATTGTACTGTCATTTGCCTGATGCCGTTGGCACCACCAATGCTAAACTGAATATTATCTGTAGTAATTGTTGGGTATACTGCAGCTATAAATTGCTTATTGTTTTGTATAGTATTTACCGCCGTGGCAGTGCCAAGAACTGTGGTATATAAACCACGGGCATGTGTAGCCGCAGCAAGGGTTCTGTCGGATGGCCTGTATTTAAGCATGTGTGTACTTACATTGGCAAGGCCGGTATTATTTGGCACCCAAACAGTAGCGGCACCATTACTGGCAGTGGTTGTCCATACACCTACTTCTGTAGCAAGGGCGATACCGCTTACACCGTTTACTGAAAGCGTAAGCCCGTCGGGCAAAAATAAACCCCACCGTACAGGCATATCTGGTAAGTTACCCTCAATTGAGAGCCATGTTACGCCACCATCTGTACTCTCCAAAACACTAATTACACCATAGTTAGAAAGTGTAACCAATAAATGATTGCTATTACCATTTTCTACATCGATGCTGGAAACATACGCACCGGCAGTGTTAAGCGGTGGTGTACACACAGTTACTGTTGGTAAAACAGCAGTATCGTTATCTATTCTTAAAATAGATGGTGCGCCCCCACCGCTGCCAGCCACCCATACCCTTTTAGGTACATTGGGATCTATTTTTAACGCTGAAATTTGTGTAAAATTTAGTTCAGGTATAGAGGTTTGTACAGGAGTTAGCGTTCCTGCATCTACATTTTTAATATAGCCCAAAAAGCCAGAGCTGGTTGCATGAAAGAGAATATTCATGTCATTGTCATAATCCGCCGGATTAATAAACCGGCCTGTTCCGTTACTGGTTCCAAAACCAAACACGTTTCCGCCATCTCTTGAAACCCTATAACTGGTGCTGGTAAAAGAACCGATCTGAATATTCGGATTGTCCTGATCTATAAAGCAGAAAGCACCATCGCCACCAAGCGGCCTTACGGTAGCGTTTACACCCGGGCTTAAGAACTTTTGGGTGCCATTATCCTGAGCACCGGCCAGCATATAATTACTACCTGCGGCCGGGTGCAGTGCCAGTGCATAAAACTGTGTGATGTTGAATCCGTTATTTTTATCGTTAAAAGAAATACCACCATCTGAACTGTAATAGATTCCACCATCTGTGGCTACTACTATTTCCTGGCTGCTGCCAGGGTAATATAAAATATTGTGTATATCTGCATGTACATTGGATCCGCTACAACCACTAGCCCACTGCGAAATCTGAGAAAAATTGGTGCCGTTATTGGTTGTTTTAAGCATATCTACACCGCCAATAATAAATGAACTGGCATTATTGGGGTCTATTGCTGCTATTAAATCGTACCATGCCTGTCCCCGGGTAAAATCGGATTTGTTTACAGCCTGATCGCACCAGGTTGGATTATTTATTATTGTCCAGGATATGCCGCCATCTGCCGAACGCTGAATGGATTTGATGGCGTTATCGCTACCTGCTATTAATATTACAAGGCCATTTTCATCGCCGGGTGCACAAGCCAGTTCTATACGGCCCCAGGTGCCTGTAGCAGGTACCGGTGTAATATCAGTCCAGACAACACCTCCGTTAGCTGCTGTAGATTTAAATATACGGCCGGTATTTTGGTTTGCTGTACTTTGAAAACCTGTGGTGGCATAAATATCGCCGTTGGCGGCTATCTCAAGGTCAGCTCCTCTATAATTTAACGCATCTGTACAAGTGCCACCTGCTGGTATAGGCGTTCCTATCACCCTTGTCCAGGTGGTTCCGCCGTCTATAGAACGTAAAATGCCTCCATTATTGCAGAAAGTAGTACTGCGGCACGCTGCCAAAACAACACCACCACTTGTTACTATGATGTCGTTAACAAACTCAAAATCTTTACGCACATTTACATCGGTACTGGCAAGGGCATTCCACGAAACGCCACCATCTGTACTCTTATAAATACCGTTGCCACGGATAGCATCGCTATTAAACCATCCTTCGCCTGTACCGGCATACATGGTATTGGGGTTTGTAGGATCCTGGGCCAATGCACAAACGGCCATATTGGCTAAAAAATCGTTCACTTTTGCCCAGGTTGGGCTGTTTTTAAACCCAGTACATTTCCAGATACCGCCACCTACACCTGCGGCAAAAATGGTATTACCTGTGGCATCTCTTTTATCTATAAACATTGCCCGTACCCGGCCAGCTACATTGCTAGGGCCACGCTCCTGCCAAGTTAATGCTTCGGTTTGGTAAAGGTTTTGTCTTGCATTCATTATTTCTTCAGCCTGTAATTGGGCTTTAATAAGCCGCTCTTTTGGCACATATCCCAATTCAGGATCTTTGGTCATGGTAAAGTCCTGCGCCATGGCTTTTTCCATATCGTCTTCATATTCAGATTCTGATACAGATTGTCCTTGAACATTGTCTTTTTTATCGACTAATGAAGGGCTTTTAACGAGTATTAGAGTAATTGCAACAGCAGTAACAGCCAGTATAGCAGCCAGTTTTTTCATGTTAAAAAATTATAACTGGCAAATTAAGAATTAATGTGGATTGGTGAACTTTTGTTTGATAAAGAATTGATTTTGAAAAACCATAACCAACAATATACACGTGGTAATACCTGGAACTCCGAATTTATAGTGATGAAAACAAAAACACATCCCAATAACTAACTGAAAAAAAGGTAAACGAATAAAAGACGCACCACAACATATAGTTGACGAATGGAAACAATCCAACAATAATCATTTATTGCGGCTTACAGCCATTGGGAATTTTGCACACTACGAACCAATGTATTACTGCAATATTTATGAGTGAAGTGTCTTTTATTTGGTAACAATTGGCGCCCCGTTTACCATTACATTTTCAAAGGTAATAGCCTTGTATTTACTTTTTAAAATAGCCGAACCTGTAGTGGTTGCATTGATGTTTTGGAAAACAATACCTGCTACTGTATCTGCTGCATTGCCTTCCATATCGCCGAAATTTTTACAGGTTACATTAATGTTTCTAAACACAATATTTTTTACAGTAGCAAAAGGTTTTTTCGAGCTGCCTCCCATATCAAAAAACTGCTTCCACGGCGCCATTGTAATAATGGAGCCGCAACTACCTGTAATGTTTTCTATCACAATATTCTCGTAAATCTGATAGGTGTCGGGCCGCATTTTTAACCGTAAAATGGGTGTGTTATTTGCAACCTTACAATTACGAACCACAATATTTTTGGCATGAAGACATTCGCTGCCCAACGTTAAAGTACCATGCGATTCGCCGAATGTGCAGTTCTCCACAAGTACATTTTCCACCATACCATTTTCAACTTTGGTATGAGCATCCGGCCCCTTACCGCCCTTAATACAAACCGCATCATCATTTACCGAAATAAAACAATTTCGGATGACGACGTTTTTACATACGTCAATATCGATGCCATCGGTACTCGGCGCCGGTACAGGTTTGTACGGCGAACGGATGTCGCAATCTTCAATCAATACATTGTTGGTTTGGTACAAATGTGTGGTCCAAAAACCTGAGTTATGAAGCTTTACATTTTTGATACTAACATTATTACAACCCCAAATAAAAACCAACCTTGGCCGGTGTACTTCAAGGTTAGTGGCCGACTTTCCAATCTTACGCATAGAATCCCGGTAGGTCCAAAAGTATTCCCAAAAGCGAAGGCCGTTACCATCAATTGTACCAGGCCCGGTGATGCTAAAACTATCTACATGATACGAATTGATCAGTGCCGAATAATAGTAAATACTTCTGCCTTCCATACGTGATGGAATCAAGGGATAATTGGTGATATCGTCAGACCCTTTT
>JAYUTQ010000505.1:0-2902 GCA_043755055.1 Chitinophagaceae bacterium
TGAGGAAATGAATTACCCAAGCCCCATACAACCATGCAAATCCAGTACAGATGAGGATTACGACGCTGCTGTTACATTTTGTATTGATCATTTAGAAAATATAGCTGTAATCGTAGCATCGCATAATGAACAGAGTAATTTGCTTGCTACACAACTATTACAACAGAAAAAATTGCCTCTTTTTCATCCTCATGTTCATTATAGCCAATTGTTTGGCATGAGTGATAATATTACTTTTAATTTGGCTAAGGAAGGCTGCCACGTAAGTAAATATTTGCCCTTTGGCCCCATTGGGGATGTAGTGCCTTACCTTATGCGGCGTGCCCAGGAAAATAGCAGTGTAAGCGGACAAACAGGAAGAGAGCTGGCACTTATTAAAAAAGAATTGGGTAGGAGAAAATCTAATAATAAACTATAGATTTCGCTATTATCCACGTTTTAAAATAGCATTGCCAACAGCACATTCCAAACATCTTTTCGCATCGCAATAATACTTTTTAAGGTGAAGTAATGCCTGTGAATCAAAGGCTGTTTTGTTAGCCACTTGTAAATCTGTAAATGATTTGGTTATAGCATTTTTTTCTGCTGTCAACTCTTCCAGCCATTGTAAGGCTTTATCGCAATGCTTAGGTTCGGCTGCATATTTGCCGTAGGCAAAAAGCATGGGAACGGCTGCATTTATCAGCAGTGTGTTAATCATTTGGCTGCCCAGCTTTTTTGGTTGGTGTTCACTTTCCTCGTCAAGATTAAAATGGCTGTTCCAAAAATCGTTGGCAGTAATGGCGAATAATTTGCTGAGGATTTTTACATCGGTTGCCTCTTTTACTTTGCTAAACAAATGAACGCTTTGATGGATAAGCATGGCCAGTTGTGCCAGGCGGACGGTAGGAAAATTTACAGGCCGCATTCTTAAAAACACAGGTGCTTTTGCAATAGGTTGCAGTTGATGTTTTTTGCGGAGAAATTCATATTCCCGTTTCAATAACAAAGGGTAATGTTCTGTGTATTTTTTGTTTAGTAAACTTGCCTGACCTAGTAGCAAAGCTTCTAATTGTTGCAACTGGTTTTTATGTTTGGCCAGCACATTTACTGGTAAAGAAGCAGCTAATTGTTCAAACGATTCGCTATTGATACCGGCGCCAAAATAGCGGCATAGCAAACGCCAGAAAACTTCTTCCCAGTTATTGTTGGTCTGCTTAAGTAATTGCTCAATATGAGTAGCCTTTTGTTGTAATCTTTCTACCAGTAATCGCTCCTTCCAACTTTGCCACGTAATGGCTGAAACTGATGCTATATCTACATTACAGGGAATAGCTTTTTGTTGGTACATCCAGTTTTGGTAGCGGTTTAAAAGCAGGTTTGATACCCGGCTTTGCAATTCCAAAGCCGGCAGTTGATTGCCGTTTGCATCAGTAATGGGTTCATCATTTTCCCACACGGCATGGAGAATTACTTTATTGTAATGTGTATCATTTGTATGGTTGTGTTTGTGCCAGTCGCTTGCTTTTATATGCAGTTCTATTTCGCCGGCCCATAGTGTTTCGCCTATCTTAATTCTGGCCTGTTTAAAATCCGGCCCCTGGTTGGTATTCCATTCTCCGGGATGGATAATTTGCAATGCTTCGCCTCCTACAGTAAATAGTTGATGCCGGTTAAAATATTGAAATTGCCATATGAATTGAAGCAGGCGTTCGTTCATGGAAATGTGAATATGTGAAAATGTGGTATTGAAAGTTGGTTTAAAGTTCTGAAATAGCCTGTACCACCCTGCTTACCGGCAATCCCATTACATTATAAAAATCGCCGGTTACGGTTTTAATGCCTACTACACCAATCCACTCTTGTATGGCATAGGCACCGGCTTTATCGTAAGGTTGATACTTCTCTACATAAAATGCTATTTGCTCCGGCGTTAATGAGTGAAACGAAACATCGGTAATATCAGAAAATGAAACTTCTTTTTCACCATCCAGTATTATTACACCTGTAATTACTTTATGATGATTGCCCTGCAGTTTATGTAGCATTTGTATGGCGTCTTCTCTATCTACAGGTTTGCCGAGAATTTCATTGCCCCATACTACAATGGTGTCGGCTGCAAGTATGGGATAATTTGTGTTTTCGCCGGCATGACCTTCGTTCCAAAGTTTTATTTTTTCTTTTACGGCCAAAGCTTTTTCCCTGGCTATATGAATGGGCACTTCTTCTACCGGCACACCGTCTGGTATTAATTCATCTGTGGGTTGGGTGATGATTTCAAAATCTACTTCGGCCCATTGCAGTAGTTGTTTACGGCGTGGGGATGTGGATGCCAGGATGATTTTTTTTAGCATTTAAAAAATTGTTTTAGCTGGGGAATTTTTTAAGTTATAAAGAAAGTACAAACTAGTTTCGGAGCAAAAAAAATTAATCGTGGTGTAATCTTCTGTAGCCACCCCCGTAAGGCAAGAACCTGACACCCCCGCCGGCGGGGGACATTAGTGGTGGCTCTCTACATAATAAAGTCGTGTCAAGAAGGAGCAAGATATATTAGCTACTCTTTATAAAATTCATACCGATAAAAAGAGCCACGTAATGCTACGGTGTTAAAAACGTTTGCCTATGTCGCTTAATAGTAGTATTAGCCTATTACAAATAATTTATTTAAAATAAAACCTGAAAAATGCCATGGACAAAATACCTGTAAGCATTACAATTTTTATCCAGCGACTTAGCCTGGCATAATCGCTGGTTTTGTTGGCTTTGTACAGCCATTTCACAATGTAAATAAGCGGCATTACCACTGTAACCATAATATACAAAGCACTGAGCCACCAGCCAAACTGTATTACGTAAAACTGGGTTACAACCAATATGCCGATAAGGACTACAAGCCATACGGCCGCAAATATTTTTGAGGCTG
>JAYUTQ010000506.1:0-2892 GCA_043755055.1 Chitinophagaceae bacterium
GTATCCCTGTTTGGTTGGGCGCTGTTTTATTAATTGGTATGATGGGCGGCGTAATCTGGTATTTTGTAATATATCCATTTAAAGTAGCCAAACGCAGTGCGGCACTGTCACCCGATCCTCTTCCTCAACTGATGACCGCATAAACCATGACAAAAATTACCGGCATTATTTTTTTTCTACTGCTGGCTGGCTTTTGCCTGCCTGTAAATAATGCTATGTGCCAAACCATTAACGACACTTTAATAGTGGATACATCCATTTACAGCGATGTGCAGGTGGCACCGCCAGTGGAGGAATTGGAAGAGGAATATGATGAAGACGAAGAAGAAACGACAGAGTCGGGTGAAGCGATTATAGCGGTACTAAAAAGTATTCCTGCGGATTCTTTAAACGCCATAAAAAACGATAAAGGTTTTGCTTACATGGCCCATTTGGATAGCTTGCTAAGGGCAGCACAAAATGCTAAAAATAAAAAGCCTGTAGAAAAGGAACCGGTGAAAGATAATTCCAGTTCCTTCTGGGATTTGGATATTGTAAAATATATTTTTTGGGGAATAGCAATAGCGGTGGTGGGGTTTGTGTTGTTTAAATTGTTTAGCGGCGAAGGTGGCATGTTTACCACTAACAAAACGCTGGCAATACCAGAGGTTAGTACAGATGAAGAAATTCCCGAAAGCGATCTGGAAGGCTTACTGCAAAAGGCCATACGTAACGGAAATTACCGGCTTGCAGTACGGTATCAGTTTCTGAAAACCCTTAACAGGCTTGGCGAAAAAGGCATACTGAAACTGAGTACAGATAAAACAAATTATCAATATGCAACTGAAATACAGGGCAAGCCTTATGCAAACAGTTTTGCAAGGTTAAGCCTGCAATACGAGTACGTATGGTTTGGCGAATTTGATTTGAACCAAGAACAATTTGAAACTGTACAAAATGAACACCAACAGTTTTTAAAGCAGATATGAGAACAGGCAAAAAAATAATAAAGCAATGTTTGTTACTGATTGTAATATCAGTAATAGCAGTTGCCTGTGGTAGTGATGGCGATGCAACCAATCAGGGTATACCGCCTATGAAAATGACTTTTTCTATTACCGATAAAAATCCAATGGGATTGTATGCCGCTCACAATATCATCCGCATGGCTTTTCCGGATTTTAATATGGCAAAAAATAATAAGCCGTTTAAAGATTTTTTTACAAAATTTACCGAATACGATTATACCCGCAGCAAGAATATCTACACCATTATCAGCAAACAATTTTACCCCAACGATGAAGATGTAGAAGCCATGACAGATTTTGTTAGCCATGGCAATACACTCTTTGTAGCTTCCAATGCTTACGACAATACTTTTCTCGATAAATTTCATTTAGAGGCAAGTAACAGTACGGCATGGATGCAGCAAAACGGCTATCAGATAGACATGGAAGAAACCGGTGTGGATCTTACAGATACTGCAAGTTTCGGGGCTGCTTCGCCCTACCGTTTTTTCTTTTATCCACTGGATGGGGTGATGAAAAGAGAACAGAGTTTTCCGGCACAGCAAATAGTACGTGCCGGTAGTAAAGTGCCGGGTGCTGTGGTGTTTAAATATGGCAGCGGAAGGATTATAGCAGTGAGTAATGCTACCGCCTTTACCAACTATTTTTTACTTACAAAAAGTAATTACAATTACCTGCTGCAACTGCTTGGCTATGTGCCTGCCAATGCCACCGATATTACCTGGGATACCTACTATAATAACACAGGAAGTAAAAGGGATCAAAATTTTTCGGCCTTTCAGGAATTGATGAAACACCCTGCTTTGGTGTGGGCTTTCTGGCTAACGCTGCTCGGCGGCTTGCTCGTTATTATTATGGCATTAATCCGCAGGCAGCGAATGATACCCGTGGTGAAACCGAACCTGAACAGCAGTGTGGAGTTTGGTGAAACCGTGGCAAGATTGTACCTTCTTAAAAAAGACAACAAGAACATTGCCATGAAAATGATTACCTATTTCCTGGAGCAGGTACGTAGCAAATACTATATTGGAACCGGTACGCTAAACCACGAATTTGCCCAAATGCTAACTGCCAAAAGCGGTGTGCCTTTAGACAAAACACAATTGCTGTTGAGAACCATCGAACAGTTGCAAAACGAAGAATCGGTAAGCGATTATATGCTGCTGGATCTTAATGGACAGTTGAACCAGTTTATGAGTTAGCAAGTTCAGTAGTTCATTGGTTCATTGGTTCACAAGTTCAACAGTTTATTTAGAATTGGCTCAAGTAGCAAATCATAAATCACAAATCATAAATCACAAATCAAATGGATGATTTTTTTCAACAAAGAACAGACCTTACACAATTAAGCGAGGCGGTACTGAACATCCGCACAAGTATTGGTAAAATAGTAGTGGGCCAGCAAAAAATGGTGGACCTTATTATTGCCGGGTTGCTAAGCGACGGACATATTTTAATAGAAGGTGTGCCAGGTATAGCCAAAACACTAACGGCGAAATTGTTGGCCAAAAGCATTCATGTAAACTTTAGCCGCATACAGTTTACCCCCGACCTGATGCCAAGCGATGTAGTAGGAACTTCGGTTTTTAACCCAAGAGAAGCAATTTTTCAGTTTAAGAGTGGCCCTATTTTTAGCAATATTGTACTGATAGATGAGATCAACCGTGCCCCGGCCAAAACACAGGCCGCCCTTTTTGAAGTGATGGAAGAAAGGCAGGTAACTGTGGATGGCACAACTTATACTTTGCCGCCGCCATTTATTGTATTGGCTACGCAAAACCCCATAGAACAGGAAGGAACCTACCGCCTGCCCGAAGCACAGCTTGACCGCTTTTTGTTTAAGATTGATATTGGCTACCCAACCTTAGAGGAAGAAGTACAGATT
>JAYUTQ010000507.1:0-2891 GCA_043755055.1 Chitinophagaceae bacterium
CACAGAAATGGGTGTTCGTTGCCGCTTCTCGTATCTCTATAAATTTACAGATGCCAAGTACCTGACCCGTATTTTTTTTCATGGCAGTTACCCAACAAAGCAATACGTAATTAACATTAAAGTACCCTCGTGGCTGGAACTGGATATTCTTGAAAAAAACTTTGATGGATATAAAATTAAAGTGGCCAAAAAAACAGATAAAGCCATCACCACCTATACCTACACAGCAGAAAATTTACAGACAGTAAAAAATGAACCTAATTCGTTGGCAAGGCCGTATTACCTGCCCCATCTTATTCTTACAGTAAGAGGGTATACCATCGATCAAAAAAAATACAATGGCTTTAGAACCGTAGATGACCTGTATAGCTGGTATAATTTTTTGTATAAAAAAGCCGATAACAAAATTGCGGAGCTAAAAACACAGGTAAACACACTAACTGCAGGCAAAGCCACCGATGAAGACAAGGTGAAATCTATCTACTATTGGGTGCAGGATAATATCCGCTACATTGCCTTTGAAGAAGGTTATGCTGGCTTTGTACCGCAAACCGTACAGGAGGTTTTTAAAAACAAATACGGCGATTGTAAAGGCATGGCCAACCTGCTTACAGAAATGCTAAAGATGGCCGGGTTTGATGCCCATTTTGCCTGGATAGGCACAAGAGATATACCCTACAGCCACAACGAAGTGCAAAGCATGTGTGTAGATAACCATGCCATAAGTGTGCTGTATATGAAAGGCAAAACCTACTTTATAGATGGTACCGAAAAGTATGCGCCGCTTGGTGTAAATGCTTACCGCATACAAGGCAAAACAGTGTTGGTAGAGCATGGAAATACTTCTAAAGTAGAAACGGTACCCATGAGTAAACTGGAAGATAACCTGATGTTTACCAAAGCTAATTTGAAGCTGAATAACGATTTAATTACCGGCCATGTCAGTATCAGTTTTACAGGTGAAGCCAAAAACTTTTTTCATTATATATATAACAACATACCGGTAAATAAAAGGCAGGATTTTGTAAAAAGCCTGATAGAATTAGGTGATGATAATGTGGAAGCCACCAACATAAAATCGTCGGATTTTAAAAACCGTGATGTAGATATTTTAGTGGAAGGCGATGTGGATATTGCTAACCAAATAACTACTGTGGCCAGGCAATCCTATTTGGGTGTAGATTTTATACCAAGAACGTTAGAGCAGTTTATGCCGAAAGAAGACAGGACTTCGCCATTAGACCTCAACCATATTTTTTATTCGAAAGATGAAGTAACGCTTACATTACCAAAAGGTGCAAAAGTGGGTTCTATGCCGCCGGCCTATAAATCTGCATTTAAACAAAATGTTTTTGATGCCACTTATACTTCTACTGCTACTACATTACAGTTAAAGAAAACAATGGCATTGAACACGCCTTTTATTTACAACAATGATTTTACAGCCTGGAAAGATTTTATCAATCAGATAAAGGATTTCAACCGTAAAAAAATTATTCTCACAATGCCATAACCAATGAATTTCATAGATTCCGATGGATTCGATTTTTAGTTAGTTCCCTCTTTTATCACAACCATTTATTCTATTTCAACATGAAGTATTCCAAAATATCTATGCTGTTGCCTGTAACTGCGTTATTGCTTTTCGGTACTGTTCAGGCTCAGCGCATTACCAAAAACGATCTTAAGGTTTTTGAAAAAAGCAATAAGGAACATCCTTTGCTTGAAGATGATGCCGATTTTAAAGCTATCAATGTGCCTTCTAAATGGAGTGGCGAAACGGGTGTAATACTGGCGCATAAAACCAGTTTTAACTTCGATAAAAAGGGACCAACTGTTGCAGCAAGAATCGGTCGTGGATTGCTCGGCGTTTTATTTGCTCCGGCTACACTTGGCGCATCTCTTTTTACTTCACAATCCAAAATGTTTAATTCTTTAATTGTAGAAGAAACAGAAAGACGCAAAATAGTATTGCAAGACAAGTTTGCGGTGGACCAGTATTCGTTTGTTTATTTTAGAAATTTAAGTAGTGATGCTTTTGCTGCAAGGGTTATTAAAAAAGACGGCACTATACAACCAGTAGATTTTACCAATGCTGTGTACGTTTCTAATTTGGGTGATGTGCCTGTTAATTTTAAAGGCTATACAGATGGTGGCTATGGCTACAATGGAGCAAAAACTTTTTGCAAAGTGGCCATCCCCGACTTACAGGAAGGTGATATGATAGAGTACGAATTTTTTCATACTAACACCCAGAACTATCTCGGAAACATTAACTACAAAGAGTTTGAGCCCGTTTATTATTTATGTAACCGTGAGTTGCCCGTTTTAAAACAGGTGATAGTAGTAACAACAGATGAGAAAAATTTTATTGGCTACCGTTCGTTAAAAGGCAGCCCCGGTTTTGGTAAGCCCACAGTAAAAGGAGATTTTAAAACCTACCGTTGGGAGGATACCGATAGGGACAAACTAAAAGACACCCGTTATGTAAATGAGCTTGTGGAATTGCCGTCTATAAAATTTCAGGTAATATATGCCAGCAACCGCAAGCAGGATTTTATCTGGTTCAAAGATCAGGAATCGCTAGACCATGTTGTTACCAATGAAGAACTTACTTTAAAGGCAAAACAATTTTGGTTTGGCTTTGAATCCCTTGATAATACCGGTATTTACAGCGATTCAAAAAGTGATAAATACACCACCAAAGACATGTTTAAAGACCTGAAGAAAAAAGGCATTACAGACATGGCTAACGATGAATACATAAAGAATGTGTATTACACCATCCGCAGTTATACTACGGTAAATGAGTGGACTGATTTTACTTTTGCCAGAATATTTGCTGGTCTTTTGGAGAAAAAAAATATTCCTTACGAAGTGGTGGTTTCTAC
>JAYUTQ010000508.1:0-6481 GCA_043755055.1 Chitinophagaceae bacterium
GCAAACCCAATGCCGGCAAAAGTACCCTGCTAAATAAGCTGATAGGGGAGAAGATGGCTATTGTGAGCCATAAGGTACAAACCACCCGCCATCGCATTAAAGGTTTTTTAAACGATAAGGATTATCAGATTGTTATCAGCGATACTCCAGGTATCATCGACCCAAAATATAAGCTGCATGAAAAAATGATGCAGCATGTGAAAAACTCCATGCAAGATGCTGATGCAGCCGTTTTTCTCTACGATCTTTCCAGCAACAATGTAGAAGAAGCCGACCAGATATTTTCTTCCATCAAGCTAAAGGCACCCATTATTTTAGTGCTCAATAAAACGGATTTGGCCGGCGCTGAAAAAATACAGAACGCTATCGATTTTTTTAAAGAACGGCCATACGGGAAACAGATATTACCGATTTCGGTAACTAAAAATCAGGGCGTGGATCAATTGGTTCCGTTGCTGCTACAGCATATACCCGAAGGCGAACCATTTTTTCCACAGGATGATCTTAGCGACATGCCAACCAAGTTTTTTGTAAGCGAACTGATACGGGAAAAAATTTACGAACTGTATCACGAAGAGATTCCGTACCACACTTCGGTTTTAATACAGGAGTTTAAAGAAAAAACAACTTTAATAAAAATACAGGCGGATATTGTGGTACACCGGGATACGCAGAAATTCATTGTAATAGGCGAAGGCGGCAGCATGATAAAGAAACTAGGTACCGAAAGCCGGAAAGCAATAGAAGAATTTCTTGGCTCCAAAGTGTTTTTAGAACTGTTTGTAAAAGTAAAACCCAAGTGGCGTGACGATGAACTGCGGCTGCGGGAATACGGCTATAATTAAAGGATTTCGGATGTATGATTTGTGATTTATGATTGAATACAAGCAATCGGATCCTAACAAATCATACAGCACAAATCATAAATCATAAATCAAAATGAGTTTTACATTAGCAATAGTAGGTAGGCCCAATGTGGGCAAAAGCACTTTTTTTAACAGGCTGCTGGAACAACGCAAGGCCATTGTAGACGATGAAAGCGGTGTAACCCGTGACCGTCAGTATGGTGTGGCCGAATGGTGCGGCAAATCTTTTAACGTAATAGACACCGGTGGTTTTGTGCCGGATAGCCAGGATATTTTTGAAAGAGAAATAGCCAAGCAGGTAAAAATAGCCGTTCAGGAAGCCGATGCCATGTTGTTTATGGTAGATGTGGCCACCGGCATTACCGACCTTGACGAAGTAATGGCAGATGTATTGCGCCGCACTACCAAGCCTGTTTTTTTAGCCGTAAATAAAGTAGATAACAGCCAACGGCAGTTGGATGCCACCGAGTTTTACTCCATGGGTTTTGAAAATACCTTCTTTTTAAGCAGTATGAGTGGCAGTGGCACCGGTGAAGTGCTGGATGCTGTGGCCGAATTGATTACACCTGAGGCAAGTGACGAAGTGCTTGACCATGATGCCTTGCCAAAATTTGCCATTATGGGGCAGCCAAATGTTGGTAAAAGCAGCTTGCTCAATGCCTTAATTGGTCAGGAACGTACCATTGTTAGCGACATAGCAGGCACAACAAGAGATACAATCCATACCCATTACAACCTGTTTCAGAAGGAATTTATATTGATAGATACCGCCGGTATCCGCCGCAAAACCAAGGTGAATGAAGATCTTGAGTTTTACAGTGTTATCCGTGCCATTAAGGCCATGGACGAAGCAGACATCTGCCTGTTGCTGATAGATGCTGTAAAAGGCCTCACCGCACAGGACATGAATATTTTTAGCCTTGCAGAAAAGAAAGGTAAAGGCATTGTGGTAATTGTAAACAAATGGGATTTGGTAGAAAAAGTAACCAACACGGCCCGTGATTATGAAAAGGAATTAAAGGCAAAATTTGCACCATTTACTGATGTGCCGGTGTTGTTTGTATCCGCCACCGAAAAAACAAGAATTTTTAAAGTAATAGAATTAGCTCTGGAAGTGTACGAAAATAAAACCCGTAAAGTAGCTACTAGTAAGCTAAACGATATTATGCTGAAAGCCATACAGGCCTATAATCCGCCAATGGTAAGGGGTAATTTAATTAAGATAAAATATGTGGTACAGTTGCCTACTTATGTTCCTTCATTTGCCTTTTTTACCAACTATCCAGACGATTTAAAAACGCCTTATAAAAATTATCTTGAAAATAAACTCCGTGAAAATTTCACATTTACGGGTGTACCGATAAGGCTGTTTTTTAGGAAAAAATAATATCAAATAGGTTTTGATATAAAATGTTAACCATATTGCTAAATGGAATACATTCAGAATTAATTTTTAATTATCCTCTTTACTAACAAGTAAAGAGGATTTTTTTTTGTCCGAAATAAGCCAAAAGATGTTTTAGATGCTTTTTGTCTTTATCTTAACAATTCCTTTTAAATCACACTAATAGCACACTATAGCCCATTTCTTATTTTATAATCAAAACATTTTTATGAGAAAAATTAAACTACTATTCTTAGGATTGGTGTTGAGTTTGTGTTCTGTTGTGGCAAATGCACAAATTTTGCTCTCTGAATCATTCGAAGGTACATTTCCGCCTACAGGCTGGGCTTTGGTAAATGCCGGAACCGGCAATCCATGGACACAAAGTACGCTGGCAACAGCAGCAAAATCCGGTGTCAGGTCAATGCTTTACACTTATGAAGCAACAGGGGTACATCCAGCCAATGCATGGGCATTTACATCTGCCTTAAATCTTACCATGGGTACTAATTACAGGATATCTTATTGGTACAAGGCACGTTCAGCAAGTTTTCCTGAAAAACTAAAGGTAACTATTGGTACTGCTCAAACGGTGGCAGCTGCAACCACAACGCTTGCTACTCATGATCCTATTACAAGTACTGTTTATGCAGAATCGGTTATAACTTATATGCCTCCCTCTACCGGTACTTATTATCTTGGTTTTCATGCTTTTTCCGGTCCAGATGAATTTGATTTAAATGTGGACAGTGTCGTAGTTCAGCAGTTTGCAGGATGTACCGGAACGCCAACACCAGGAACTGCAGCCGGCCCTGCTGAAGCATGTAATAATTCAAATGTAACACTTACATTAACGGGTACTACAAGTGCAGCCGGTATATCATTTCAATGGCAATCATCACCTTTAGGTGCCAATACTTTTA
This sequence comes from Chitinophagaceae bacterium, assembly GCA_043755055.1. Taxonomy (GTDB): domain Bacteria; phylum Bacteroidota; class Bacteroidia; order Chitinophagales; family Chitinophagaceae; genus JAZKFT01. Next base: position 3,174 of record JAYUTQ010000508.1, read on the forward strand.
CAAATATCAGCGGTGCTACGTCTGCCGGTTTAACTATTTTTCAGACAGCCCCAACAGACTATAAATGTATAGTAACCTGCTCTAATGGAGGAGCTTCAGCTCCATCTAATACTGTAAGTGTGGCTCAAAAAACCACTGGCTGCCCGCCGGCCAATGATGAAGCCTGTGGTGCAGTTGCCTTAACATTAAATGGCCCTCAGGATTGTGGCAACTCTGCCACAGCAACATCTGTAGGCGACCCTGCTTTTGGTGGTGGTTGCAGTACACCTAATAACACATTGTGGTATAAATATACACCTGCTGCTACTGGTAGGGTTTCAATTGTTTTCAATCCACCTGCGGGTGCGGCCGGTACCGTTGATACCCTCAGAGGATGGGCTGGTATTTTTGTTTCATCTACAGCTTGCCCCTCACTTACATTAGCAGATAGTACATTAAATAATACAGGTGTTGCTTGCCAGGGCTTTGGTGCATCTGGCAGAATTGCCGATACCATTTCAGCTAATGTTACTGCCGGAAAAACCTATTATATCATGCTTGATGGTAACGCCGGTGATGTAGGTCTTTATTGTATAAAATTAATATCTCCACCTGCACCACCTGCAAGCTGTGCCACCAATATTACCCCGGCCAATAATGCCACAGGTGTTACAAGTGTAACAATGGGTGTAGCCCTTACATGGAGTGCTGTAGCCGGGGCTGCAGGTTACGATATATATTTTGGTACGGTTAACCCGCCAACTACAAATTTGGGTACACTTAACGGTGCAACTACTGTAACTATTACCGGAACGGCTTATAATACTAAGTATTATTGGTACGTGGTACCACGTAATGCCGGTGGAACAGCTACAGGATGTGTTTCAAGTACTACAGCATTTACTACAGAACTTGCCCCTGCTAATTGCGTACCAGTATACTCAACGGGCTGCAGTTTAGGTGATGCCTTTACCAATTTTAAAGTAATTGGTGAGACTGGCGGTGTAAATATTGACCAAACATCTACATGCGGTACAGGTGGCTATCAGGATCATACAGCAGGTGGAGGTTTCCCTTTTCTTGTACCGGGCACATCGTACCCTGGTTCTGCTACTATGGAGTACACAGGAGATTATATGACAATTTGGATTGACTACAACGATGATGGGTATTACACCGATAACGAACGTGTTATTAATAACCTGAGAGCAGCTGGTTCAGGAATAGCCACTCCATTTACAATGTATATTCCTTCAACAGCTACAGCAGGTTCACACAAAATGCGAATCAGAAGTGTGGATTACGGAACTGTAACAGCTCCTACTGTTCCTACCGACCCCTGTGCTTCTTATGTGTATGGCGAAACTGAAGATTATACCGTATTGATAGTAGCCGGTCCGGCAGCAGCTTACACTGTTTCAGATGGAACAGCTAATGCTTGTTTAACAGGTGGTAAAATAACCATCGATCCGGCATCAAATAACAACAATGTATTTGTGCCCATTCTTGATGCTACTGGTAAAATTATTGCTTCGGTAAATGCAAACGGTACCAACCTGGGTACAGTAAATATTGGTGAGTATATTAATAGCGGTGCAGTAAGGATTTCTGCCAATAGCATTAAATATCTTGACAGAAATATTATTATTACTCCACAGAGACAACCGGTAGATGTGCCGGTTACAGTTCGGTTATACCTTAAAGCTACAGAATTAGCTGCCTTAGTTGCTGCCGATCCTACTGTAACAGGTGTAGGAAGTCTTAATGTTACTAAAACAGCACAGGCTTGTAACGCAGTAGCCGGTGCCGGTACATTGTTCTCTCAAACCGGTAATGGCTTACTTGGAACGGATTCTTATGTACAAATAAGCATTCCTTCTTTCTCATCATTCTACTTACATGGTGGAACCGTAGCTTTACCTGTAAACTATGCTGATTTAAAAGGCATTCGCAATGGCAATAAAGTAGAACTTACATGGGTTACTCAATCCGAAACCAACAACAGAAGTTTCGAAATTCAGCGTTCGGCTGATGGCAGAAGCTTCACTGCAATGGGTGCTGTAAACAGCAAAGCGGTTGGTGGTAATAGTGTATCGCCAATCAGCTACAACTTTACCGATGTGTTGCCACTTGTAGTTACCAATTACTATCGTTTAAAACAAACCGATATTGATGGTAAAGTGAGCTACAGCAACACTGTATTAGTTAAAGGGTTGAAACCAACACTGTTTAGCTTAAATACCATATTCCCTAACCCTGCAACAGAAAGGGTAATGGCTGCATTACAATCGCCTTTTGCTGATAATATTACCCTTATGGTAACGGATATTACCGGTAAAATTATTAAAAGGCAAGTAGCCAATATGGTAATTGGTGATAACCTTGTAACAGTGGATGTAGCTGCATTACCAAGCGGAAGCTACCTGCTTAAAGCTGTATGTAAAAATGGTTGCGAAACTGCTGTAAGGAAATTTACCAAGCAGTAATATCTCAGTTCTTATTAAAAAGCCGGTCATTTTTTAGACCGGCTTTTTAATTTTTACTTTTTCGCTTACTTATAAAAATACCTCCATTTTAAGGGAGGCATTTTTAAAATTGATGATTAAATAATTTTACAATTTGTACTCCATAAAACCTTTATTAATAGAGTTTATTTTTCTTACACGTTCATAAACACCACTACCTTCTCTGCTGCTTTCGTCGTTGGTATTTCCTTCTATTGTATTAATAAATCCGCCGTTTACAGATACTACTATGCCTGTGTGGCCAAGCCCGCCGCCATAATCCATTACGAAAATGTGCCCTGATTTAATTAAAGAAGGATTGTTTTTGGCATCTTTTGCAAGAATTTTTTTACCCTTGCATTCGTTCCAGCTGCGCAATACGCCTGCTGTTTTTACCAATGGATTTGTTTTGCCTGCATTTTTAGCTGCTGTATTAAAACACCAATATACAAAAGCTGCACACCAAGCATAACCGCCTCTAAGCCCAGTAGAAGCAAGGTATTCCTCCACTTTGGGGCCACGGTTACTGTTCAGCGGCACTTCCTGTGTACCTATTTCGGCTGTGGCTACTGCTATTACATCGGTAAGGCCTGCGGTTTTCGGTACTGCATTTTCAGGTAGCTCATCGTTGCTAAATAAAGCTGCCCAGGAAATAGGGCCAAGCTGTCCATCGGCAATCAAACTGTTGCCTTGCGAATCCACCGATCGGCTTTGAAATAGCTTTACTGCAGCCACAGTTTTATCACCAAAAACACCTAACGCCAATAATGGGCCTTCGGCCGGGTGTGCTTTAATTTCGTTGAGGCGTGTTTGAATCGCCTTTAC
>JAYUTQ010000509.1:0-2884 GCA_043755055.1 Chitinophagaceae bacterium
CCCATGGATAGCCCAACAAACGCGGATGACTTTATCAGTATCATTAACCCAACAATGGTGCTTTGGGTTAAGTACGAATACTGGTTTTATTATTTAAAAGAAATACATAGCCGCAACATTCCGCTTTTACTAATCTCGGGCATCTTTAGGCTCGACCAGCCTTTTTTTAAATGGCATGGAAAACTGCACCGGCAAATGCTGCCATTTTTCAGCCATCTTTTTGTGCAAAACCAGGCATCCAAAACTTTGGCAGAAAAAATAATACCGGCAGAAAAAATCACCATCAGCGGCGATACCCGTTTCGACCGGGTAATTTCGATAGCCGAAAAATTTGAGCCATTACCCATTATTAAAAACTGGCTTGGCCAAACTACAAAAGTGGTGGTAGCAGGCAGTACCTGGGATGAAGACGAAGACATTTTAACCCACTACGCAAAGCAGCATCCCGAAATAAAATTTATAATAGCCCCACATAACACCAATGAGGAGGAGATAAAAGAAGTGCTGAAACTTTTTCCCGAAGCCAGTCTTTTTTCTACCCTTACAGAAAACGGAGCCGTACCGGCAAATAAACATGTATTAATTATTGATAACGTTGGCATGCTGGCAAGGCTGTACCATTATGCCACTGTAACTTATATTGGCGGCGGCTTTGGCAACGATGGCGTACATAACGTACTGGAAGCAGCCGTTTACCACAAGCCCGTAATACACGGCCCTGAATATGAAAAATTTGCTGAGGCAAAAGGCCTGATAGAAGCTGAAGGTGCTTTTGAAATAGAAGATGCCCTGGAACTGGAAAAAGTGCTGGATAAACTTTTTACCGATGAAACATTTTACAAAACATCTGCTACGGCCGCCGGTACGTTTGTGTACACACAGCAAGGGCCTACACAAAAAGTGGTGGATTTTATTTACATAAACCGCCTGCTTACCAATTGATAAAATTGCTGCACCAACTCATCCTCGTCTTTCCATGTAAGTTTTACGGCTAGTTCTCTGCGTATCCAAAATTGTGCTTCTGGTAAAATATTAAAGCCGTTAATTGTTTTTATACTCCTTTCATAGGCCGTTTCGTCGCCTTTAAAAAGATGGTTGATAAACTGATACCGATCGTTAATGCTAATGGCCTTGCGAAGATCTTTAATAGAATCTTTTTGCAGGGTAGAACCAAGTTCTGCTTTGTTACCGGCTTCAAGCACATCATTTATCGATGGTTTTTCGGCAATCACCGTTTCATTTACCTCCTGTGATGCGGTAGGTTTACGTTCCGGCTGCCGGGTAAAAGTGGGCATTTCATGCAGCGAAGAAGTAACAGCAACCACTTCAGACACTTCTTCCGAAGGCTCAGGGTCTAATTCAAAAACAAGTTTTTCTGAAACAACTTCGGGCTGTGTAACAACGCATGGTTTTGTATTAATCAAACTCAGATTCATTTGCCCGGGCATAAAAATTGAAATGCCGTTAGTGCCATTCTTTTTTACGGTACCATTTAGCAGCAACAATTCATTTTGCATCATTTGCAGCGTAATCAATAATGCCTGCGCATCTGCTCCGGCAGCAAACTGCCCGTTTAGCTTCTCTAATAAAGTTCCTATTCGCTCCACCTTAAATAATTTTAAATTGATAAATAGGTTTTGAACTTACCGAATGTGTGATGGTGTATCCCTGATAAATAGAAATATGAAACGGTAGGTAATGATGGTCAAAACAATGAACTGACAACCTTTTGTTATCTTGCCGCACTTCAACCGGCTAAAGTTAGCCATAATCTCATCTAAAATAAAGTACCATTTCCTGATGTTTATCGAACCAAATATAAGCGGCGAAAAAAGAGGCTGGATAGAAGTAATCTGCGGCAGTATGTTTAGCGGTAAAACAGAAGAATTGATTCGCCGACTGAAACGGGTAAAAATTGCCAATCTTAAAGTTGAAATTTTTAAACCGGCCATAGATGTGCGGTACGATGAAACAAAGATTGTAAGCCACGATGAAAATGCCATTCTAAGTACACCAATAGAAAACTCACAAACCATATTGCTGCTGGCACAGGATGTAGATGTAGTAGGCATAGACGAGGCTCAGTTTTTTGACGATGAAATATGCCATGTATGCGAACAGCTGGCCCTGCGTGGCACAAGGGTAATAGTAGCTGGCCTTGATATGGATTACCTTGGTAAGCCCTTTGGGCAAATGCCCAATCTGCTGGCCACAGCCGATTATATTACCAAGTTACACGCCATTTGTGTGGATTGTGGCTCTATAGCTCATTACAGTTTCAGGAAAGGCATAAACAAATCCCAGGTGCTATTGGGAGAAAAAGACGAGTACTTACCCTTGTGCCGGAAGCATTATTTCGAAAGAAAAACAAAGTAAGTAAACGGAAAACAGCCATTTTTTGCTAAAAAATGAACCAAAGCCAAGCCATCACTCACTTAAATTGGTATAACATCAAAAAAAATCCTTTTGTAAAAATGGATTTCCTTACTTTTGCCGTCCTAAATTTTGGATTATCATGTTAGCAGTAGTAAAAATAGCTGGAATGCAATTCACCGTAAAAGCAGGTGATAGTTTGTATGTGCCACACCTTGATGGCAAAACCGGCGATAAAGTAGCTTTTTCTGATGTGCTTTTAGTTAATGCAGGTGGTACAGTTACCGCCGGTGCCGATACTAAAGCTACAGTAAATGCCGAGATACTTAAAGACCTTGTACAAGGTGATAAAGTAATCGCATTTAAAATGAAACGCCGTAAGGGTTTCCGCAAAAAAATTGGTCATCGTACACATTATACGCAGATCAAAATAGAAAGCATCGCTTAATAATAAACAACTAAACAATTCTCAAATACCATTCAGGCTTCAGCAAGTAGTTTGAATACATTT
>JAYUTQ010000510.1:0-2882 GCA_043755055.1 Chitinophagaceae bacterium
CAACTTAGAATGTAGGTTCGGTTGACGGTGGTCCGTCGACTGTTTACGGATCTGCCAGCACAGCTTCTAATACTGCTACTGTTTTAAGGTTTCCGAAATCGCTAATATGGTAGGCGTAAAACTGTTCGTAGGCATGCAGTAGTTGCTGCCGTAAATGTTTATTTAATTTAATGCGATATAAACTAACGGCATTGTCCATTTGAAGCAAATCCGCTGTGGCGCTGGCTAAATGATCTTCAAGATAATGGCCATGGGCAGGTATTTGATTGGTAAACCTGCCATCCTGCATATCGAGTATGGTTTTATGTTCATCATCTTTATCTTCTATGCCAAAGCCCAGTTGCCGGGCTAAATGCAATGCAAAATGAAGTGGCAGGTTGGCGGTAACGGCAGCATCGGCTTCATCTAATATTAGTAAATAATTTTCTATGAAATAATAGAGTTCGGCATTGGTTTCGGGTTGTTTAATGCTTCTTGAAATCAATTCAACCATAAACAAGGCTACGCAGTTTTTAATCACATCCTGGTGTACATGCTGGTATATTTTTGCCCAGCTATATTCTTTAATTATTTGTAAATGCTTTAGTTCGTTATGGTACACCACCATATCTAAAACCGCCGCCGGCTGAAACATATTGGCCTTGCTGTTTCCTTTTTTTGTGGAGGCACGAACGCCTTTAACCATGTACGATTGCAGGCCAAACATTTCGGTGTATACGGTGGCTATGAGGCTGGTTTCACCATATTTTACAGTGCGGAGAATAATGGCTTTTGTTTTGTGGAGCATGGGTTATTGGTAAACATTTTTACGGTCACCAATTCTGATAATAGTAATTATCAATTGCCCGTTATTGATTTGGTAAACAATCCTGTAATTACCCTGTCGTATCCTATAAAATCCTTTGTATTTACCTTTTAAAGATTTTACACCATGAGGTGTTGGGTCATCAGCTAATGAAAGGATAGCTTTTTTTACAGCTTCATATTCTCTTTGGGGAAGGCTGTTTAATTCTTTCTCTGCCGTTTTTTGAAAAACTATTTTGTAACCTTTTTCTTTTGGCTGCTCCATTTCTTATCAATTTTTGCAAATACTTTTTCCGCACTTACTGTAGCTTCCCCTTTTCTTTTTTCTATTGCAATAATATCCAAAAGGTCTTCTATTACATAGCCATATTGATTCAGGTCTATAAGGGCTTGAACTGGTTTTCCTTTTTTGTCATGGAATATCTGTACACCGGTTGTTTGCATATTTCAAAGTTAATTTCAATTGTTTATTTTAATACAAAGATTTTAGCTGCTGCTTTTTCCTTTCTTGTTTCATCGGTTACCAGTACAAGATACACGCCGGCGTTTACTTTCCTTTTGTTTAGATCCAAACCGTTCCAAACTGCCTGTCCGCCCAAAGCCCTTGTTTGGTAAACAAGCCTGCCATTCAGTTCGGTAATTTTTACAAAGGCATTTTCTACCAATCCTTTTAGGGCAATAGTGCCTGTATAAGTAGCCGGAACCGGGTTGGGAAAAACCAATATATTCTGATTGGAAATATTGCCATCTGTGGCTGTGCCACGGTAGCTGCAAATGCCTTTAAAAGTGGCAAAAAACACTTCGCCGGTTTTACCATTTATGGCAATTTTTTTTATATCGTTATTTAGTAACGGGCTGTTGTCTTCGGTAAAATGGTGTATGGTTTTGTCGCCATCGGGGCTAATGAGCCAAACGCCATTTTTAGTGCCAATCCATTTGCGGTTAGCTCCATCTACAGCAATGGCCTGCACCGCTTCGCCCTGAAAAAGATAACCCGCAAACCGATCTGTTTGCACCACGGGTAAAATGGCATTGCAGCCTTGCGGCGAAAATACATCGGCACCACAGTCTATAATGCCGATGCCATTGTTAGTGCCAACCCATATAATACCTTGCTTGTCTTTGGCGATACTCAGTACTTCGTTGTTTGGCAGGTTACCCTGAGTGGCTCCGCTACGAAAATATTTCCATTGATCATCATTTGTTGCATCAATGCTGCTGCCGCTGTTGTAGCAGATTAATCCGTTTCCTTTCGGGCTAATAATCCACTTGTAATTATTATCATCTGTTATTATTTGTGCCACCGCATTTTCTGTTAAGAAAAAAGGTATTCGAAAACTTTTAAAACTACCACCAGCTTTTCTTATACTAATATTATTGGGTGCACCGTAGTTACTGATCCAAAGGTTATTGTCGGCATCAAAAGCAAGGCCGCTTACACGGTAGCTTGTAGGGTCGCCAATAGCGGGTTGTAAAGATGAGTTTTGCTTAAAAATTTGTAGTTTATCATCGGCAGTAATATGTGCAAGGCCGCCACCATAGCTGCCGCCCCACAGGGTTTCATCTTTAGGGTCTATAGCTACGGTAATAAAATCCAATGCGGAATCTAATTGCGGGTAGCCATTAAACTGGTTATATGTTTTCCAATTGTTTTCTTTAAAACGCAGGATGCCATTTCTATTGTATTGATAGTTCCAGGAGCTGTTTACTTCGCCGCTGCCGGCCCATAATACATGGTTAAAAATGGCTATTTCTCCACTAGCCGGTCCTGGCGGACCATTGGGAATGTACCGCTCAAAACCACTAGCTGTATTTTTAGAAAGGCCGCCAAAAAAATCGGCAGTCCACACATTCCCATTTACCAGCAGGGCCTGTTTAGGAAAGGAAATAATACCCGACTGTGCAATTGTTTTTTCAACTGATCCATTTTCGTTTAGCACTACAACTTTACTGGCACCCGCATTGGTACGATGGCAAACAATCAATTTGTTTTCTGCTACCCTGCAGGAAATAATGGGGAACACATCACGGTATAAAAATGTACGCACATTGTTTTTTAAAATATACAACGAATCGTT
>JAYUTQ010000511.1:0-2879 GCA_043755055.1 Chitinophagaceae bacterium
GTTTGTATCTGCAGATTGCGGCCGTACATGGGCAACGGTATGGAGTAAATTCGGGGCCGATTTACAAACAGCCTTGCCAACAATGGCGAACTGGTTTCCTGCTTCAGCAGCTAACTGGAGAAGGACTTCTTTGGATATTTCCCAATTTAAAGGCGCAGCCAAAATCTTAGTGAAGTTTGAAAGCGTTAACAACTTTGGTAACAATATTTTCCTGGATGATATCAATATTTATGGAAAACAAGCCGCTCAACGTGACCTTACGATTCCTGCGATTATTTCGCCTTCGGCTTTGGAGTGCAACAATCCATTTACACCACAAATTACCATCCGTCAGTTAGGCAAGGCTACCATTATTACTGCAAGGGTAAATTACCAATTAGATGGCGGCACTGTAAATACTGCAAACTGGACCGGCTCTTTGGCTTATGGCCAATCCGTTAACTATTCTTTGCCCCCAATTACCACCACAGCAGGTGTACATACGTTTAAAGTATGGACTTCGATGCCGAACGGTTTGGCGGACGAAGTGCCTGCAAACGATACCGCTTTGCGTACCGGCTTTACCATTTTCGGCAGGCAGTCCGATCCGCTGAAAGAAGGTTTTGAAGGCAATTTTCAACCGGTAGGTTGGGGCGTTCAAAACCCTGACAATAACATTACATGGGCAAGAACCATCAGGGCTTCTAAAACAGGTGCAGCATCTGCCTTTGTAAACAACTGGAATTATGCCACCAACAACCAACCCGATTTGCTGATTACACCCAACGTTACACCATTGGCCAACAGCGATTCTATGTTCCTGTATTTCCAGTTAGCGGCGGCTACTTATAGCTATCTGGGAAGCACAGGATTGCCATTGGATAGCCTTGAGGTATTGATTACAACTGATTGTGGAAAGACTTACACATCGGTTTATAAAAAATGGGGAGCTGCTTTACAAACCATTGAAAATCCGAACACACCAAACGATCCTGAATTTTATCCATTGACCAAAAACCAATGGCGTAACGAGGTAGTGGACCTTACACCATATCTTACTACTGCTGCCAATGGTTTTCAGGTGGTATTCCGCAATGTGAGCAATTTTGAAAACAACATGTTTATTGATGATATCAACCTCTTTACCAAACAGGTTCCTGCCAAGCTTAAGGCACAGGGTTATATGATTACCCCAAATCCTTTTGAAAGTAATTTTGTAATACAGCATTACTTACGGCCTTCAGATTTGCGTAGTGTAGGTGTTTACAATGCATTGGGACAGTTAATGCAAAGGATGGAATATAATGGCAACGCCAGTTCTTATATAGATGTAAATATGAATCGCTTTGCAGCAGGTATGTACACCGTTCAGATGATTTATGAAAACCGTCAGGTTACGCAACGCATCCTGAAAACGAAATAATTTGGTAGCTTTTTTAAAGGGGTGGTCAGTAAAAAGACCAGCCCTTTTTTCATTTGGGTGAGTGTACATTTGCCCCGTCGATCCGATTGGAGTAAAATAGCGAAGGCGGGGTCAATTGTCATTAGGTCAATAAGTCAATAAGTCAATACGTCAATGAATCTATGCAAAATCTGCACTGGTTCGTGTCCCACGAACCGGAACACTTCGCACCTTCGCACTGGTTCGTGTCCCACGAACCGGAACAAGGAACTAAACCTTCTAATATTTGTTATAATAAAAATAACTTACCATGATAAATACCGCAGTTACTGACAATAGTTCCATAAATACCCTTGTTGAAAGTATTCAGGATGAAACACAAAGAAATTTGAGTGAAAAAATAGTGAGGGGTGAAAGAATCAATAGTGACGAAGCATTGCTTTTGTTTGAACAATTTCCGCTAAGCCTTACCGGAGCATTGGCCAATTATATTAGAGAAAAACGCCATGGCGACCGTACGTATTTCAACCGGAATTTTCATATTGAGCCAACCAATGTTTGTGTGTTTAGCTGCAAGTTTTGTTCGTACAGTAAGCTGTATAAAAACAAAGAAGAAGGCTGGGAACTCGACATCAATCAGATGATGGACATTGTAAAAAGCTACGATGGTAAGCCCATTACCGAAGTACATATTGTAGGTGGCGTTCATCCCAAAATGGATATGTATTATTTTATTGACCTGATAAAACAGATAAAACAGCACCGCCCTGATTTGCACATAAAAGGTTTTACGGCAGTAGAGCTGGACTATATGTTTCGTAAGGCGAAAGTGAATGTAGAAGAGGGTTTAAGACTCATGCATGAAGCCGGATTGGATTCTTTACCCGGCGGCGGAGCCGAAATTTTTGCCCCTGAAATAAGGGAACAAATTAGTGCCGATAAAGTAGATGGCGAAGGCTGGCTGCACATACACGCCACCGCCCACAGGTTGGGTATGCACACCAACGCAACGATGCTGTACGGCCATGTAGAAAACTACAGCCACCGTATAGACCACATGGAAAAACTACGGCAGTTGCAAGATGAAACCAAGGGTTTCAACACATTTATTCCGCTAAAATTCCGCAACCACGATAACGAGATGAGCCATGTGCCGGAAACAACTTTGGTGGAGGATATGAAGATGTACGCCGTAGCAAGAATCTACATGGATAACTTTCCCCACCTAAAAGCCTACTGGCCTATGTTGGGCAGAAACAATGCACAAATGACCCTGAGTTTTGGCGTAAACGACATCGACGGCACCATCGACGACAGCACCAAAATATATTCCATGGCGGGCAGCGAAGAACAGAACCCAACGATGACAACTGAGCAACTGGTGGCATTGATACAACAGGCAAACCGGGTAGCTGTGGAAAGAGATACTTTGTATAATGAGATCACGGTATTCGATAAAGCAAACGCTCCCACTGTTGATCCGCAACTAAACTGATAA
>JAYUTQ010000512.1:0-2877 GCA_043755055.1 Chitinophagaceae bacterium
TTTCGAAAAAGGTAAACTCATCTACACTCCGGATTCTCTCGGCAACAGAATTCCTGACTTTTCTTACTGTGGCTATAAGGCATCAGAACAACCCATACCCAACGTAGAAGTAAAAATTGTAGTGCCTGTTTCTAAAGGCGATGCTACATTACGCATCCAAAGTGCATTGGATTATGTGGCAGGCTTACCAGCGGATGCAAATGGTTTTAGAGGAACTGTTTTATTACAAAAAGGTATTTACGAAGTGTTAGGCCAATTAAGGATTAATGTTTCAGGGGTTGTGCTTCGTGGCAGCGGTATGCTGCAGAACGGCACTACCATTATTGGTACAGGCACAGGAAGATTGGCACTTCTAAAAATTGTTGGAAAGAAAAACAGGCAGTTGGGGAATGAAATAAAAATAACCAGCGAATATGTGCATGTAAATGCAACATCATTTGAAGTGGCTAATGTTGCTTCATTTAAAACGGGAGATAAAATTATTGTTCATCGTCCATCTACCAAAGAATGGATTGCTACGCTGGGCACCGATATTTTTGGAGGCGGCATTAGCAGCCTTGGCTGGAAGCCGGGCCAGCAGGATTTGTTTTTCGACAGAACGATAACTTCCATTGAGGGCAATAAAATTACCATTGATGCTCCCTTAACTACAGCCCTCGAAAAACAATATGGCGGCGGCTTCGTAGCACCCTATAAGTGGGAAGAGCGGATAAATAATTCGGGCATTGAAAACATGCATTGTATTTCTGCTTTCGATAAAAAAAATCTTAAAGATGAAGACCACAGATGGAATGCCATCAACATAGAAAATGCTGAAGACTGCTGGGTAAGGCAGGTAAGTTTCGAACACTTTGCAGGCTCGGCAGTAAGTGTGCTGGAAACTTCAAAACGTGTTACGGTTGAAGATTGTAAATCAAAGTCACCGGTTTCCGAAATAGGTGGACAACGTAGATTTACTTTTTTTACTACCGGCCAGCAAACCCTTTTCCAGCGCTGCAATGCAGAGCAAGGCTACCATGATTTTGCAACCGGATATTGTGCTCCCGGCCCAAATGCTTTTGTACAATGCGAATCGCATCAGCCCTTTAATTTTAGTGGTGCTATTGATAGCTGGTCAAGTGGAATCTTGTTTGATATCGCCTATGTGGATGGTAACGCATTACGCTACGGAAACCGAGGACTGGATGGAAAAGGTGCAGGTTGGGCAGCCGCTAACAGTATGTTTTGGAATTGTAGTGCATCAAGAATTGATTGCTACAAACCGCCTACTGCACAAAACTGGAGCTACGGTAGCTGGGCACAGTTTGCCGGCGATGGTTACTGGACAGCAAGTAACGATGCCGTAAATCCCCGCAGTTTTTTTTATACTCAGCTAAGAGAAAGGTTAGGTAAAAATGTGGATGCTCAGTCGCAGCTATTATTATTATCATCTGAAGCCTCAAGCAGTCCTTCGGTGGAAGTGGCAATGCAGCTTACCAAAGAATCTTTAAAGCCACGGATGCAGTTAATTGAGTGGATAGATTATGCCCAACAGCGAAATCCTTTAGACGTAAACGCCAAGGGCGTAAAGACGATAGAAGAGGTGGGTGTAAATAAAAAATCATTGCCTGCTTTGGCTGCGCAGCTGCGTAGAGTAAATGGTGTAATAGTAAGGGGTAACGAAATGCTTATTGGAAAAAGACAATCTGTGCCATGGTGGAGTGGTGGTGTGCAGGGATCTGATTTACCAAAAGCCTTGCCTGCCATTACCCGTTTTGTGCCTGGCCGCACCGGCACCGGACTAACGGATGACCTTGATGTACTAACCGATAATATGAAACAAAAAAGTGTTATTGGAATAGAACAAAATTATGGTCTCTGGTACGACAGGCGAAGGGACGACCATGAAAGAATCAGAAGAATGGATGGTGATGTATGGCCGCCATTTTACGAACTACCTTTTGCCCGTAGTGGCAAAGAAATAGCATGGGATGGATTGAGTAAATACGACCTCACTAAATACAATCTCTTTTACTGGAGCCGCTTAAAACAGTATGCCGACCTCGCCGACCAGAAAGGTTTGTTGTTGATACATCAGAATTATTTTCAACATAACATTATTGAGGCTGGGGCACATTATGCCGATTTTCCGTGGCGATCGGCAAACAATATTAACAACACCAGTTTCCCCGAGCCGCCGCCTTATGCAGGTGATAAACGCATATTTATGGCGGAGCAGTTTTACGATATTGCTAATCCTGTCCGCCGTGAATTACATAAGAAATACATCCGTCAATGCCTCAGTAATTTTAAGGATAACAACGGTGTAATACAATTAATAGGAGAGGAGTTTACAGGGCCATTACACTTTGTAAAATTTTGGTTGGATGTGATAAAAGATTGGGAAAAAGAAACAGGTAAAAAGCAAATCATTGGCCTGAGCGTAACCAAAGATGTACAGGATGCGATTTTGCAAAACCCGGCTTATAATACAATTGTGGATTTGATTGATATCCGCTATTGGCATTACCAGGCCGATAGCATGGCTTATGCTCCCAAAGGCGGGCAGAATTTTGCTCCACGCCAACATGCACGTTTATTGAAACCTAAGAAAACAAGTTTCGATCAGGTGTACCGTGCAGTAATAGAATATAGAATGAAATATCCTGACAAAGCTGTGATGTACAGTGGTGATAGTAACGAACAGTTTGGAATGGCAGTATTTATGGCTGGCGGTAGCTTACCAGTGTTGTCAAACGAAATTGATGCATCCATTTTAAAAGCAGCCGTTGGCATGAAGCCAATAGTATCAGCCAATAAAAATGAATACATATTGAGTGATGGAAAGACCAGCATTATTTATAATAGTGATACAAAGAAATTAGAAAGAAAATAAAA
>JAYUTQ010000513.1:0-6447 GCA_043755055.1 Chitinophagaceae bacterium
GATACTTATAATGCTGAGTTACTGGCAGAAAATATGCTGAAAATATTGGAAAAAAAACAGCGCAGTAATGGGCAGCAAGCCGTGCAGTATGTAGAGCTCAACACCACTGCCCGAATCATAATTAAATATTATGAGGAACTATACAACACCAAATGGGCTTTTACAAACAAGGTTCACGACAAGAAAGTAAATGAAAAACAGGAATATGGTTCATTTAAAAAGGACGGACTTAAGCATGCCAGTTAAAAGTATATATGCTTAATCCGGCAATACGATTGCCTTTTCTGCCACAGCATCAATGGTTCTTTGGTTGCTCTTCTTTAAAGGGTTAGCTCTGTTTTCTGTATAAAATCTTCTTTTACCAATTATATCTATACAGCCAAAAATGGCTGCCAAAAAAGAAGTATCGTCTGCTGTGCCTTTTCCGGCAATATCAAATGCAGTGCCATGGTCTGGCGATGTGCGGATGCCTGCAATGCCAGCTGTAAAATTTACCCCTTCGCCTACCGCCAGCGATTTAAACGGTATCAGTCCCTGATCATGATACATGGCAAGTACGCCATCAAATTTTTCGTGTTGGCCACGGGCAAAAAATGCATCGGCACTATAGGGGCCAAACACCTGCATGTGTTTTTCTTTGGCATCTTTTATAGCAGGTTTAATAATGGTTTCTTCTTCTGTACCAATCAATCCTTCGTCGCCGGCGTGTGGGTTAAGCCCAAGCACTGCTATTTTTGGTTTATCCACGCCAAAATCTTTGGCTATAGACTCCTGCATAATTTTAAGCTTGCTTAAAATGGCTTCCCTGGTAACAAACTTTGCTACTTCTGCCACAGGCACATGCTCAGTTAGCAGGCCAACTTTCATATTTTCTGCCACCATCAGCATTACCACATCTTTAGCATCAAAGGCCGCTTTTAAATATGGTGTATGGCCGGTATAGGCAAAATTTTCTGAGTAAATATTTTTTTTATGAACCGGCGCTGTTACCAATCCGTCGATACTGCCCGCCTTTAAGGCATCTACAGCGGCTGTAAGGCTACGCCTGCCGTAATCGCCACCTGTTTCGTTTAGCACACCAGGGGTAATCAGCACTTCTTCTTCCCAGCAGTTGAGCACGTTAACCATTTTATTATTAGCCCTGGTAAGGTCTTTAATGCTCTGGTACACAAAATTGATTTCCGGCAAAGCTTTGCGATAAAAGTTAATGCTTTTACTACTGGCAAACACTACCGGCGTACAATGATCCAATATCCGGCTGTCGCTAAGCGATTTTATAATTAATTCTATACCGATTCCGTTTAAATCGCCGCAGGTAAAACCAATAACCGGCCTTTGAGTATCGCTCATAATAAGTACTTGATAAGCCGTAAAAGTAATTGATTTCCTGAAGTTGCAGAATATTGAAAAAGCGGGTAAATGAATATTAAGATAGCAGGCTGTACATTCCCGTAGTTTATTTTCTTTGAAACAAAATTTAAAATGTGAAAGTGGAACCAAAATCATAAAAGGGCCGTTAGGTATCCTCGATCTCGTTGGTATGCATCGCTAATATCTTAGGGTTGATAATCGTAATATTTTTCCCGGTTATGTTTATTGCTTTCTCCTTAACCAAATCATTTAATATCCGAAAAACAGTTTCGTAAGTAGTGCCTGCATAAGAGGAGAGATCCTGACGGCTGAGTACAATATTTATATAGCCCTCTTTTGTTTTCCCAAATTTTTCTTCTAATGTAATGAGGGCCTGTGCTACCCTGCCTTTTACCGACATGTGGGCAAGATTTCGCATTTTCCGTTCACTTACCTGTAATTCATCAGCAAAAAACATCATCAAACTGTAAAGAAAATCGGGGTTAACTTTTAGCGAAGCTTTGAAAAAATCAATATCCACAAAACAAACTTCTGAAGGCTCTATAGCCGTAGCCGATATAGGAAACCGGGTGCTTGTTCCTAATCCTCTGTGGCCAACAATATCTCCTTTTTTAGCAAAACGTATAATCAGTTCCTTTTCGCTGCCCCATTTTTTATAAACTTTTATGGTGCCGGCGTATACAAAATAAATACCTGTAACCGCATCGCCTTCCGAAAAAAGGAGTTCACCCTTTTTAACCTGATAGGATTTTCGGTTAATATTAATGGCAGGTAGCCATTCCGTAAGGCAACCTTTGCAAAAAAAACAACTTTTAAGGTCGCAGCCGCTTTTACTTTTCTTCATACAGCATTCTATTATCTAAACAATAAAAACCTTATTAATTAAATTAAACACTTGCCCTGCCAATAAATGGATTGATTCAAAAATAGCCAATTATAGAAGTTGTTGGTCTATTTGCTATTTACGAAATTACATATGTATAGTCTTTTTATTAAAAAACACTTGATTAGGATCTTATGCCTGATTACTGAAATATTGCTGCTGCTTAAATATTGTAAAGTAAATCATTAGTAGAAAAATGATGGAGCAATTAAAGGCGAAATAAGTTACAGATGTACCATCCTTGTTGTTAAATGCTATGACCCGAATGGTAATTTTAAGGAAGGGCGCTTGTTGATGAATAATAAGATATTGGCAGAACCCTAAATAGGAAAAATGTATAAAACAGTTCTTTATTTATGATGGTACCCAATAGATTGTTACAGGGAACACCCAAGGCATTTAAAAATTTAAACCGCATCAAAATCTACTTTCACTACTGATGTTTTTGGGTGGCTTTGGCAGGTAAGTATAAAGCCTGCGGCCACTTCGTCGGGCTCAAGGCCATAGTTCACTTCCATTATTACTTCGCCTTCGGTAAGTCTTGCCTTGCAGGTGCAGCATACACCGCCCTTGCAGGCAAAAGGCAGGTCGGCCCCTTCGTGTAAAGCCGCATCCAGTATAGATTCGCCGTCGTATGCAAGATTAAAAGATTGTTCTATGCCATCCAGTTTTACAGTTATTTTACTCATGGGGCCATTATCTGCCTGCCCTGTTATATGCGAAATAAAAGCACTGCTTTTTTTGTTGGTCGTAAACAATTCAAAATGGATTTTACTCTGGTCAATCTGTTGTGATTCCAGATAATCTTTTACGCTGAAAATCATCTCTTCCGGTCCACATAAAAAGTATTCGTCAATACTTTTATTATCTACCAGTTTGCTGAAAATGTATGCACATTTTTCAGCATCAATCCTGCCATGGTTTAGTGGGGCATCTGTCTTTTCACGACTTAGTATATGGTAAAGCCTGAACCTTTCTATAAACCTGTTTTTAAGGGCTTCCAGTTCTTCTTTAAAAATAATATTGTTGCGGTTCCGGTTGCCATACACCAGCGTAAAACTGCTGTTTGGTTCGGTTCGCAAAGTGGTTTCTATAATGCTAAGAATGGGCGTAATGCCACTGCCGGCGGCAAAGGCCAGGTAGTTTTTAGCCTGTGTTGTATACAGTTCTTTGTAAAACCTTCCGTTAGGCGGCATTACTTCGATGGCATCGCCGGGCTTCAATACCTCACTGGCATAAGTGGAAAATAAGCCACCAGGTACTTTTTTAATAGCTATCCGCCAATGATCATCTAACGGGCTGCTGCACAGGCTGTAGCTACGGCGAACTTCTTCGCCATCAACTTTCGTTTTCAGCGTCAGGTATTGGCCCTGTTTGTACCTAAATATTTCTTTTAGCTCTTCCGGCACATCGAAAGATACCGACACGGCATCGTTGGTTTCCCGAGTGATTTTTTTAACCTGTAATGGATAAAATTTTGTTGACATACATTTTAGATTTCTACTTGCTACTTGCCATTTACTACTTGCCTTTATTATAGAACAAGTCCGTTTATTAAAATCTGCACCAGATCATTTTCCATATCGGCAGCATTAAGGCCACGCTTATTTTTTTGCCAAAACTCTATGCCACGTACCGCACTTAAAATGGTAAGCACGGCTATATGCGGGTGTATTTTTCTAAATTCATTTTGTGCCATACCGGTTTCTATAATCGTTGCAAAAAGTTTTTCGTAGTTGCGACGCTGCTGCAAAAAATTTGTAAGGTGTGGTTCTTTCAGGTGCTTCCAATCGCGGTTGCTTACATACACTGCATCAAAGCGTTCCAGCATCATACCTATATGAAAGCGAATAATTTTTTCAACCTTAACGGCCTGTGAATCGGTACTGTTATCTACACTGTTTAGCTGTTCGGTAAAAGCTTCGGCTATGCCAAAACAGATTTCGTTCAGCAGTTCGGCCTTGCTTTCTATATGGTTATACAGGCTTGCGGCCTCCACGCCAACTGCCTCGCCAAGGTGCCGCATGCTTGTTGCATTGTAGCCCTTTTGCCGAAAGAGTTGGGTCGCCTTCTGTAAAATGATTCCTTTTTTTGAAACATTTTTTGGGGATGAAATTTTAGCCATTGCGGCAAATGTATAAAACACTAACGGTTGTTAGTTTTAATTGAAAAAATTAGGGGTATGTTTAGAGAATAGCTAATTATATTACCACAACCTCCACCATGGTTTTACCTTAGTTTTTGTATCAGCTTCCGATGTCAAAGTCCAAAACTTTTCATTGAAAGGTAAATTTGTAAATTCTTTTGTAATTATGTGGACATAGGGATAGATGGAGTCTTCGCTTCCAGTTTGATATCGCTTCATCACTTTTTGAATCGGCCAAATCTCCGTACCATTTGGCAATTTCAATGAAACATTTAATTCACCATCAGGGTCTTTATCATCAGTTATCCATTCTGCACCTTTTACGTTTTTTATGATGGTCTCTCCTATGTAAGAACCAATTGAAAAAATTTTAGGGCCAATGCCTTTACCATAAAGCCTTCCGCCTTTTTTAGGTTTCCCATTTTTCATATTAATTATAAAAAATCTGTCCACTTCCATAATACTGTCCATTGAACTGTCAAGTTTAAAACCGTCTGATTCAAAAGCTTTCACAATCCATTCGGATTGGATTCTTATATCCTCTTTTAATGTGGCCATTTTATTTTTTTGTCAGGTACAAGTATAATTCAATCGATATCCCCCAACCCAAATTTCCCCTTAATTTTTAAAAATGCAAAAGCGGCTTGTTTGGCCACGCCCTTTCTTGTGTAAGAAACAATTAGCACATGCCAAATGCCTTCCGATTCTTTTTCGGTTGTGTATTGAATAATCTTCCAGTTGGGATCCTGGTTTATGCCTCCATTTATCTTTAGGCAAACTTCATCTACACCCTTCTTTTCTTCAGCATTATCATATTTAGCAAAGTCTTTCCAGCGGCGGGCTTTATCTTTTTCGCCCCGGTAAATAATATAAGGGGCAGCCTTGTAAAATTTACCCACACTTAACGTTTTCGGGTCAGCAAAGTCTACGTTTTTACAAATGCTCAATAGTTTACTCAATGTAATGGCAGCCTTGGTAGAATCCAATTGGGCATTTTGGGCAAATGAAGAAATGCCAGACATAACTACAAAAAATGCACAGGTAATGATGGTTTTCTTCATGGCTAATTTTTTACAAAATAGTAATAAGGCAGGTATTTTAGAAACTATTTGGAACCATAAATCAAGCTGTCATTTAGCCAAAACCCATCCGTAACAAGGCTGCAAAAAATCCCTTAGGTTTGCACCCGACTAAAAAAACCTTTAATATGTCAGTAATAGCAGTCGGTACCATGGCTTACGATGCCATTGAAACACCCTTTGGAAAAACAGACCGCATCGTTGGCGGCAGTGCCACTTATGTAGCATATGCGGCCAGCAATTTTGTTAAGCCGGTTCAGCAAATCAGTATAGTGGGCAACGATTTTGAAGAGAGCATTATGGATGATTTAAAAAGCCGTGGTGTAGAAATTGAAGGTGTAGAAAGGGTTGCAGACAAGCCTTCGTTTTTCTGGAGTGGTAAATACCATATGGATATGAATACCCGGGATACGCTGGTTACCGACCTGAATGTATTGGCTGACTTTGACCCAAAAGTACCCGAAAGCTATCAGGGTGCTGAGTTTTTGATGCTTGGTAACCTGATGCCGAGCCTGCAAAAAAGTGTTATCCAACAGCTTCGTACAAGGCCAAAACTAATTGTGCTTGACACAATGAATTTTTGGATGGAAATAGCCATGGACGACTTGAAAGAAGTGCTTACTATGGTGGATGTATTAATGGTAAACGATAGCGAAGCCCGTCAGTTAAGTGGCGAATTCAGCCTTGTAAAAGCGGCTAAGAAAATTCAGGAAATGGGGCCAAAATTCATCATCATTAAGAAAGGCGAACACGGTGCTTTGTTGTTTAATGAGAACCATGTTTTCTTTGCCCCGGCCCTGCCTTTAGAAGATGTATTTGACCCAACCGGTGCCGGCGATACTTTTGCCGGAGGCTTTATTGGTCATTTGGCCAAGACAAAAGACATCAGTTTTGCCAACATGAAAACGGCCATTATTGTGGGTAGTGCCATGGCTTCTTTTTGTGTAGAAAAATTTGGCCCAACCCGT
>JAYUTQ010000514.1:0-2871 GCA_043755055.1 Chitinophagaceae bacterium
AGATAGTGTGCAAAGCAATACCTGGATTGGCATTGCCCTGCTGCTGGCCACACCGGGCTTTGTATTATTTGGCTGGCTGAGCGATAAAATAGGCCGTAAGTATATTATGATGGCAGGCATGCTGCTGGCCATACTTTGCTACCGCCCCATCTTTACCGAAATCTATAAAATATGTAGTGTAACCGATAAGCAGGAACTGGTGGATAAACTGAAAATTACTGAGAGCCATTCGCTAATGGCAAAGTCTGCAAATGATTCCATCATTACCTACGACACCCTTCGAACATATAGCGACGGAACTACACTGAGCATCGTAAAAAAACAAACCCTTTACTCCGATAATTCGATAGCTGAAAATCCAAAACCGGAAATAAAGAAAACGGTAACACTCAACAGCGATGCCAAATACCCAATCATTGGTTATATTTTTATTCTGGTGCTTTTTGTAACGATGGTTTATGGTCCGGTAGCTGCGTTTTTGGTGGAGCTATTCCCAACCAAAATCCGCTACACTTCTATGAGTTTGCCTTACCATATTGGTAACGGTGTGTTTGGCGGCTTGGTGCCGTTCATAGCTACCCGATTGGTGGATAGTACAAGGCCATCGGCCGGTGCAGCCCCCGGCGACCCGCTTGCCGGCCTTTGGTATCCTATAATTATTGCAGCCCTCTGTTTTGTAATCGGCATGATTTATTTAAAGAACAAAAAGGATGAGGATGTGATGGATTGAGGCACCGGTCAATCGTTAACGGTCGACCGAAAAAACAAATCGTAAATCGTAAATTTTTCTCTGATGAACAGCATTAAAAAATACCTTGGTTTTTTGTGGCTTGCTATTGGGCCTGTAATGATGGTGGGGCTTATTTACCGTGCCATCCATGAATTTGCCATTGCCAAACCAGAACAGCTTGACGAACTGAAAGTTTTCTGGCCGGTGGTCATTATCATCTTTATACCCATAGCTATTGGCTTTTGCATTTTCGGTTGGTATGCTGTAAAAAATCTGTACGATAAATTACCGGAGAGCAGTGAGGAGTTGTAGGCCACTTTGCCCTACCCTGAAGGACAGGGTTAGGAAATTAGCTGCATCATATCGCTTAAAAATTGGTCTGTGTTTAACTTTTGGTAACCAGCATTTGTACCTTGATTGGGCGACATTGGCGAACGTTGTAAATCCCGATTATTTCGGGACTCCATTCAACTGATTGCTACTATTTGGTATTGCCTCAATATTCCAATTTTCTCCGATTGAAACTTGTTTGTTGAGTATTGATAATTGAAAATTATGCTTACAATTATTTCATTTGCCTAATTTCCCTTCCCTTCCATTCATATTTTCCAAACTTGCCAAGCCAGCCGCTGATGATAACATATACAATATGTAAAGGCTGTAAAAATGGAAACCAGCCAAGCCATTTACCCATATTAAAAAAATCGGCTACAGGTTTTAAAAACCATAATTCAACCAATGTTTTCGCAATCAGCAAAACTGCCAATAGCAGCAGGTATTTCCAGGAAAAAAATGCAGCCACAGCCAATACTACAAACCACACATTCAATACATATACCAGCAGCAAGGCAGCAAAAATCCGCTTGTCGTTATAATGGCTTGCCTTGCTTGCCCAGCGTATGCGTTGCTGAAAAAACTCCTTCCAGCTATAGGCCGGATGGGTGCTTGTAATGGCGTCACTACTTTTTAAATACACCACTTCGTTAGGGTGCTGCTGGTATATTTTATGCATCAGCAGCATATCGTCGCCGGTAGGTATATTGTCTATACCGGCAAAGCCATTTACTTCGGTAAAAGCAGCCTTGGTATAAGCCAGGTTGGCCCCGTTGCACATGGTATGAAATTGCTTATACACCGAGGCTCCGGTAATGCCCTGCATGGTCATAAAGTCCAGGCATTGAAAAACGGACAATAAGTTATTTTTTGTAATGTAAACCACAGGTGCAGCTATAAACTGTGCCTGTGTTTTCTCCTTGTATTGTACTAGTGTTTCTAACCATAATTTTGGGTGCAGGCAGTCGGCATCAGTGGTTACAATCAGTGTTCCGGCAGACTTATTTATGCCGGCTTCTATAGCTCTTTTTTTATAGGCGTTGTTAGTATCCGTTGTGCTCAATTTAATTAGGTAAACATTGGTGTAAGCTAGTGCCATGGCTTGTGTTATGTCGGCGGTGTTGTCTGTGCTGTGGTCGTCTACCACTATAATTTCTATCAGGTAAGCCGGGTAACTCTGTGCCAGAATGCTACGGATGCAATTGGCAATATTCACCGTTTCGTTACGGGCAGGTATAATTACGGAAACCCTTGTTTGATACGTGCTGACCGGCCTTTGATTTAGCACAAATGCAGGCATACTTACCCAGCCCCATCTGTAATAAGTAATCAGCAAAGCGTACAGTAAAAAAATAATAGCAGATGTATAAAAAAGCCACATGATAATCCGTTCTTGGTTACAACAATAAGCCAATTTAATTACCTAATAATGAAACGATAGCAGCTACATATTTTTCTTGTAGCAACTGATGCCCGGCCTTGATTATTTTCACTTCGATCATATACTCCCTGCCCCGCTGAAAATTTTGGCCACGTTGGTACAATATAATCCGGTCGTGTTCGCCAAACAGCATTTTTACAGGTACTTTATTGGCAGCAACCAGCCTTTTAATCAACGGCAGGTTCGGCCTGAATTTTCGCATCGTTGTCCATCGTTGGTACAAAGCGGTTCTGATGATTGCATTATCCAAGTAATAAGCTACAAATTTCGAAACGCTTTTATTAAGCAGGCCAACTCTATCAACCAGTTTTACCATGCCCATTAACCACTGTGGTTGCTCCATGGTAAATTTAAAAAGCCGGTTGCC
>JAYUTQ010000515.1:0-6429 GCA_043755055.1 Chitinophagaceae bacterium
CTTAAATGTACCAGATGATTAAAGTCGCTGATGGCAGGATAATCAACAGGATAGGGCTTACCGGCCCATATAATCTGTACCGGATATTTGGCATTGCTCAGCAATGCTTCAAAACGTTTTAAATCACGGGTAAGTAATTCGGCACGTTTGTAACCCGCAAAACGACGGGCCCAAACAATGGTTAATACATTCGGGTCGAACAGTTTTCCTGTTTGGTCGGCCACAATATCAAAAGCTCTTTTCTTAAGGTGTCTTTTACGGTCATCGAAGCCATGGTCATCGGCAGCTTCCATAAAACGGTAGAGCTGCTTATCGGCCCAATAATGCCAGTTTTGGGCATTGGTAATGCTTTTTATTTCGCAAATACCTTCGTAATGGCTCCACATTTTGCGGCTTACTTCGCCATGTAACTGGCTTACGCCATTGGCTAATCTTGCAAAACGAAGTGCTACCAGTGAATGGTTAAACTGATCGTCCTGCAGACCGGTAAGTTCCCTTACTTTTTGCAGTGGTATGCCACAGAAATAGCTCATTTTATGGCAAAGGAAAATATCATGTTTTTCGTTGCCGGCTTCTTCGGGTGTATGGGTAGTAAAAACGAGGCGTTTTCTAACTTCTTCCAGATTGCCAAATTTTTTGAGCAGGTAAAAGGCACTGCTGATGGCATGTGCTTAGTTAAGATGGTACACATCAGGATTAAAGCCAATTTCGTCCATCAGTTTGGCACCGCCCACGCCAAGCAAAATAAACTGTGCCACTTTGGTAGCCACGTTAGCATCGTATAAGCGGTGACAAATGGTTTGAGATACGTAATCGTTTTCAGGCAAATCGGTACTCAATAAAAACATCGGCGCCGTATTAAACGTGGTAGGGTTAAGGTAATACGCCTTAACCCAAACCGGATGTTCGTGAATCGGAATCTGGAATTTGATGCCGGTATCTTCTAAAAAATTGTAAATTTTTTCGTTCCACTGAACTTGTAAGGTCTGATCCTGATTACGGGCCTGATCGTAGTAGCCATATTTCCACAAGATGCCGATGCCCACAAGGTTTTGGCGCAATTCGTATGCACTACGCATGTGGCTGCCGGATAAATAACCAAGGCCGCCGCTATAAATTTTTAATGGCTGATGCACTGCAAATTCCATAGAGAAATAAGCCACTTTTTTTGTGTATCTTTCATTGATCTGATAGGGTACACTAAAATTCTGAAAAGACATAAGCTATCGTACGTTTTTTGTTTTGAGTGCCGAAATTAGGGGAAACGCATTAAAGAAGGTTCGTTTGGGTACGAATGCGAAGAATCGTCATTTAGTCAATGGTTAAGAGGTCCATTTTCTGTAGAAATAGAATATTAATCCACAATAAAAAGTTTGCAGCCAGCTTTGCTGTTGGTTCGGTGGGCTTCATTGCCATCGCCTACATGATAGGTCATGCCCTTTTGCAGCATGTATTTACGGCCATCTTGCAGGGTGGTTTCCATGGCTCCTTCTATGCATAAAATAATGTGGCCTTTACTGCACCAATGGTCGGCCTCATAATCAGGGCTGTATTCCACCATCCGAACCCGAATATTGCCTACCCGCATCGTTTGCCACAAAGCAGTGCCGGTAACACCGTTATGTATTTCTTTGGGCACAAGCGTCCAGTCTATCGTTTCAAAAGGGTGATTGGGAATAATCATTTTAGTTGATTAGTTGATTGGTTGATTGGTTTTTACGGATTAATCTTTTCGATATTCCATGTTATTAATCAGATGTCTTTTTTAATTGGAAATTACATTCGGGTTAACCAATCAACTAATCAATAGGTTAACCAATTAACTGATCAACCAATCCCTATTTCTTCTTCACCACAGGTTTTTTCTCTTTTGGTGTGACAGGTTCTTTTTGTTTTTTAAACAGTCCATTAAAACTGCATTCCTGCCCACGGCGATTGCCACAATTGGTTTCGGTTATGCGGATGCTACCGCTGCCAAATTTAAAGCCAAGCGTACACGGATCGCCATTGCCGGTATAGATAGCAGAATCGCTTCCCACCATTTTGGCTTCGCCTTTTAATTCACCATCGCAAAAGCGGCCGTCATTCTTTTCGACATGTATAAAAAATTTTATTTGTTGTGCAGAAGCCGCATCTCTGATGCTAAGAATATTGCGTTTATCTTTAGCATAATTACCTGCAAAGCGGCCCCGGCGGCTCAGTGTATCGTTGGGGTCTATAATGGGCAACTCTGTTCCGGCGGGTAGGCCATCGGTAAGTATTACCATAAAAAGACCTGCGTTATTATAAGCATATACTTCGCTCATTGTATTTACAGATCCATCGGGTAGTTTGGTATTGGTGCTATGGGTAATATTGTATTTCGCATCTATAACTACCGTTTCGGAGCCTTTGGGTTTGGTAGAGGAGAGCAAAGGCATAGCTGCCATAAACTGATTGTTTTTATCAATAGCGGCTATGTATGCAAACTGTTTACCCGGGGCAGTGGCCCGTAGCAAAAGATACGTTTCCTCTTCGCCATTACTAAATTTACCAAGAGCGTATATCTTGGGTTTTGCTTTGCCAAATTCGTTTTTAAAAATAGTATCACTTACAAACTGGTAAAAGACGGCGCTTTCTATTATTGAACTATCGGCAGGTTTTTTGATAAATAAAGAATCGGATAAGGAGATGGGTAAAGACAGGTCGTTAAAAAAGGATACAAAATCTGTTGCTTCCACTTTTTCATCGCCTTTCATTGATTTTTTTCCGCCGCCTTTGCAGCCTAACAGGGCAATGGTGGCAATTAAAGCACAGGTAATTAATTTTTTCATGGTGTAATAAATAAGGGTCGAAAAATAATAGAATTATACGGATATAGAGATTAAAAATTATTTGTCGTTACAATTTTTGGGTTAAGGAACCTTTTTTTTTATTTCATAAGCAGGGTTTATAACGCTCTGACATGGAACTTAGTGCCTGATTTTAATCATTGAAACTATGAAACCAGTTTTTACGATTGTTATAGCCGCTATTTTGTTTTCGGCATGTTCGCCAACAAAGAAAATACCTCCTGTAACCACCAACATAGACACAAGACCTAAGGTGGTGCCACCTGTGGTTATTGAAAAGCCTGTAAACAAGCCGGTTATTGCCAGCAATCCGGGTATGAAGAATGCTGCAATAAATGGTAAATGGCGATTTGAATCCAGTTCGGAAAGGGAATTTAGCCAGATGGCAGGTAAATCTGTGCCCGAAATTAGTTTTAATGAAACGGACAGAAAAGTAACCGGATTTACCGGGTGCAACCGTTTCGACGGCTTCTTTTTTACAATGGGGGAGCAATTTAATTTTAGCTCTTTGGCTGTAGATAAAAAAAGCTGTGCCGATGCGGGTATTGAAAAGTACATCACATCTTTTTTAAGTATGGTGGGCGCCTATAAAACCGAAGGCAATAAAGTGTACCTGATACATAAAAACGATCGTAGCCGGTACGTTGTTTTTACTAAATAAGGCAAATGATTTCCAATATTTATTGAAACAACCTGAATTATGGTTATAGTTGAAATTAGGCAGGCAAATAAAACCGACGCAGCATTAATTGCAGCTATGAGCCGGCAAAGTTTTTTGGCCACATTTGGCCCGGAAAATAGGCCTGCGGATATTGAAAAATTTATGAACGAACAGTTTACCACCGAAGCATTAAAAGCAGAAGTAGGTACTGAGAATAATATTTTTTTACTGGCAACAATTAACGAAGCACCTGCCGGATATGTGCGTTTAAAAGTGAACAGTTTTGAAGTAGGGCTGGAAGCAGAAAATCCACTGGAAATTGCAAGATTTTATGCAATGCCCACCATGATAGGTAAGGGGATAGGTATGGCTATGATGCAGCACTGTATTGCCTTAGCAGCGCAAATGGGCAAAGATGTAATATGGCTGGGTGTATGGGAAAAAAATCAACGGGCCATTGATTTTTATACTTCATTCGGCTTTGAAAAATTTGGTGAACACGGCTTTTTATTAGGTAACGATTTGCAGAACGATTGGCTGATGAAGAGGAGCATTTGAAAATACGGAAAAGATAAAAAAGCCAAATATGGCTCAATATTTTTGAAAGCTCCCGGTTATAAACTTTTATAATAAAAACTATAAAACGAACACATAAAACACAATGAACACGAAACCTTTTTTCATATCAGCTGCTGTATGTTTACTGCTTACCGCATGTGGCGGAAACAAAACCGTATCCACAACAGGAACACAAAATTCAGCCGAAGGCTATGTGCCAGACAGCATCCCACTGCCGGCTCCTTTTGCCACGCCCTCTACCAGAAATAACTCCAAAACAATTGGATGGCCTGAGGGCAAAACGCCTACAGCTCCGGCTGGGTTTAAGGTTACAAAATTTGCCGACGGGCTCGATAACCCAAGGTGGATATATGTAGCCCCCAACGGCGATATTTTCGTTTCCATGGCGAATACCATTAGCGATGGTTTTACCAAAACGGCTAATGGCAACACCAAGCTGGACAAAAGCAGCAATACTATTTTACTGCTTCGGGATAAGGATGGTGATGGCGTACCCGAAATGAAACAGGTATTTTTAACCGGACTCAACAGGCCTTTGGGTATGCTTATTTTAAAAGACAAATTTTATGTAGGCAATACCGATGGCCTGTGGGCCTATCCTTACCAAACCGGGCAAACAGAAATAACAGCCGTAGGCACTAAAATTCTGGAATTACCCGCCGGTGGCTATAATAACCACTGGACGAGAAATTTAATAGCCAGCCGTGATGGTTCCAAAATTTATGTAAGCGTAGGCAGCGGCAGCAATGTGGCCGAACGTGGCCTCGACAATGAAATTCGCCGGGCCAATATTTTAGAAATAAACCCCGATGGTACCGGAGAAAGAATTTTTGCCAGCGGCTTGAGAAACCCTGTGGGCATGGGTTGGGCCACGGGCACCAATACATTATGGACAGCAGTAAACGAACGTGATGGCCTTGGCGATGACCTTGTGCCGGATTATGCAACCAGCGTAAAAGAAGGTGCTTTCTACGGTTGGCCTTTTGCATATTATGGCAAAAACCCCGACCCGAGAATGAAAGGTGACCGCATGGATCTGGTAAACAGTACACTGATTCCCGACGTTTCTATGGGTGCCCATACGGCTTCTCTTGGGCTTGCTTTTAACGAGAAAAATAATTTAACCAAACCCTACTTTGGCGGCATGTTCATTGGCCAGCATGGCAGCTGGAACCGCAGCATATTGAGTGGCTATAAAGTAGTGTTTGTTCCTTTTTCAAATGGCAAACCTGCCGGCCCAATGCAGGATTTTTTAACCGGTTTTATCGCAAATTCAGCTAGCAGTCAGGTTTATGGCCGCCCTGCAGGTGTGGCCTTTGCACAAGATGGCAGTTTGCTTGTAGCTGATGATGCCGGGAAAACGATTTGGAGGGTTACGAGGGATTAGGGGATTTGTGGATTGTGGATTAGTTGATTAGTTTCTTAGCAAGGAACTACAGTTTTCAATTCCTAATTAATATTCCCTACAACCAATCAACCAATGAACGATTCAACGAACCAACCAATCAACTAATGAACCAATCAACTAACGAACCAATGAACTAATAATCTTCTCCGCATGCTCCCTTGAGTTTTCGATAAACAAACTATGCGTATCCATACCACCGCAGATAACGCCTGCAAGGAATAAGTTAGGTACGTTGGTTTCGTGGGTGTCCGGATTATAGCATGGCTTTCGTTCTTCATCATCTGATAGCTGAATGCCGATAGATTCCAAAAAGCTGAGGTCGGGTTGGTAACCTGTCATCGCAATTACCCAATCGTTGGCGATGGTAACTATGCCATCGGGTGTTTCAATGTCTACTGCATGTTCTCTAATGGCGGCAATGCTGCTGTTAAAATAGGCTTTGATGGAGCCTTCTTTTATACGATTTTCAATATCGGGCCGCACCCAGTATTTTACCCTTTTACCAACTTCGCTTCCACGAATGACCATGGTTACTTCTGCGCCTTTTCGCCACGTTTCAAGGGCAGCATCTACTGCACTATTCATAGCCCCAACTACCAGCACTTTTTGAAACGCATAAAAGTGCGGCTCTTTATAATAATGTGTAACCTTGGGCAGTTCTTCTCCCGGCACATGTAATAAAAATGGAATGCCATAAAAACCAGTAGCAATAATGATGTGTAGTGCAGTATAAGTTTGTTTATTGGTTGTGATAGAAAAGGCATCACCCATTTTTTTTACTGCATTAACTTCTTCAAACAACTGCACGTTTAATTTGCCAGATATGGCCACCCTGCGGTAATACTCCAAAGCCTCGCTGCGGGTGGGTTTGGGGCTATTGCTTACAAAAGGAATATTGCCAATCTCCAGCCTTTCACTTGTGCTGAAGAACATCATATTAACCGGGTAGT
>JAYUTQ010000516.1:0-2870 GCA_043755055.1 Chitinophagaceae bacterium
TTTGTGGCTCCTTGTTTTATATGGTATGCAGCAAGGGGCAAAATGAGTGCTACCAACCCTTTGTACATAACTACAGACTATATAAAATTTACCGACAAAAGAAAGGTGGAGCTGTGTGAGCAAATCAGTATGCTGGATATAACCAAAGGCAGGCTAAAGCCTTATTTTGTAGAAGGCGATGAAGAATACGAAGCCCTTAGAATAATAGCCGGCCTTAACCTGAAAGCAGATGAAGGATTGCCACCTTTAAAAAATATTCCTACCCTCCATTTTATTATGGCAGCCAATACCGGCGACCCCAAAATAGGCCCATCCTGTGCTAAGGATGAAGAAAACCTGCTAAAGGAATTAAAAGGGATTGCCGGATCGTTGGGCATTGTACTAAAGCCCTACCTTATAAATGCTACCATAGAAAAAGACTTTAGCAGAAAAAAATTACTGGCCACCATAGACCAGGTAAATGCAGCGCCGGACGATATTATAGTTTTTAGCTACAGCGGCCACGGTGCCCGGTGGGACGATCAGAAAGACCCATATCCATTTATGCAAATGTGGGTAACCACGCCCTACAAAGAGGAAGTTAAAAACCAAACCGAATACGAATTACTGAAGCGGATTGTACAGCTAAATTCCGTGGGTCTGAGCGAAGTAAACCATCTAATAAGCAAAAAAGGAGCAAGGTTAAATATTGTACTGGGCGACATGTGTAATAGTGAGTTGGGTGCAGCTAAACCGGTAAATCTGGAAAATATTTTAAATTTTGGCGATGCTTTGCGTAACAGTACAGAAATCATAAGAAGGGATCCGGTTAAATTAAGAAAGCTGTTTATTGATGCTAAGGGTAGCCTGCTTTCGTGTGCTGCCAAACCAAAGGAGAAAGCATCTGGCAATAAAACTGCCGGTGGTTATTACACTGCCAGTTTTATAGAAGCCCTGCGGCTTGCAGGTACTTACAACCAACCAGCCACTACCTGGGATAACATTATAACCAAAACCATCGATCAGGCATTGATTTACAGGCAAAATGCAAACCCCGATGCGGAGCAAAATGGCATTCGGTTTTTAAGTATAAAGGAGTAGTGCAAAATTTTACCGCAGAGATTAGGAGCAGAAGAGAAAGGCAGAGGAAAGTCTTGTTTTACTACCGTAGAGATAAAGCGTAGTAGCGTATCGTAAAGGAATGGTAAGATGTGGTAAAATCTTTGCAAATCTCATTTTTCTTTCTGCCTCAGCGGCGAAAATTTCTCTGCGAATCTCATTTTCTCAGCGCCGCTGCGGTGAAAAATTGCTGCTGATTTAACTTTTAATATTTTGTTTTTCTACCCTAAACCTAACCTTAATGAAACGAATTTTTTTATTGGCCATTTTTACTTTTTTACTAAACAACGTCTTTTCTCAAAAGCTGTATTCCGTTAGGTATACTGGTGAAAAGGATGGTAAAGACGTAGAGTATGACTGCTTTATGGTATATTTTAATCCATGGAATTGTTACCTGCGGGTACGTTTCCCAAACCCTGACAGCAGCTTTAATGTAATTCATGTAGAATATACTTCCGTTACAGGAAAAACTAAAGCCGGTAAGCCTTATTTACTAATGAAGAATGATACGACCCCAACCCGATTAATAGCAGGAGATTCGGCAGCAAAAGAAGAATTTATACCAGAAAACTTTGTTTGGTTTACCAGTGCCAAAAAAAGTAGTGATAGAGGACCATGGGCCACAAGAGATGTAATTGATTTTACCCCAAATGGGAAAATAAAATACTTTCCCCTGATACTGGATAATAACAGTATAACAGAAGCCGACCTGCTGGAGTTTTATCCGGACAGAGACGGCGATTTCGAAGACATAAAAGTAATGTGCGGCATTGCCGAAAATGTGGACCGGTTTATACCACCCCTCTACAGGGTAAAGCCGGTTTTGCATTTTATTATGGCTGCTAATACAGACATTGATGATATTGGAGAATCGTGTAAACTTGATAGAGACAAACTGAAAAAGGAGATTGAGAAAATAGCTGATTCCTTAAATATTTTGTTTAAGCCGTATATAATTGATGCAAAGGGTTTTTCAAGACGTAATATGTTAGAAGAGTTAGATAGACTAAAACCTGGCAGTAATGACATTGTTTTTTTTTCTTATAGTGGCCATGGAACACGGTGGGCTGACCAAAAAGACGCTTTGCCTAACATGAATTTGTATGTAAAAGAGCCTTTCGATAGAAACTGGAAAACAAATGCTGAATTTCAAGAGTCCATGAAAGCGATTGTAAACAATTGTATGAGCATGAAAGAATTGATTGACACCATCACTAAAAAACAAGGCAGACTTAAAATTATTTTAGGTGATTTGTGTAACGACATATTTGGAGACCAAACGCCGACTATAAGACCAATGACGAAGGAAGATTACGAAACCGAATCCGGTAGCCGTTCTTTAAAAGGTTTGTATGAACGGCCCAACCTGAGTAAGCTAAATAAACTGTTTATGGAAGCAAAAGGAAACGTAATATCAGTGGCTACCTTACCTCACGAAACAGCAGGTTCTTCAAAGAAACTTGGTGGCTTCTTTACCATCAGTTTTATACAGGCACTTAAGAAAGAAGCCAGCTTTTTTGAAAGCCCTGTTACCTGGGACAATATTATAACCCAAACCATAAAGGATGCTAAGCAGTATAAAAAAAGTACCGGCAGTGTAGTACCTCAAAGTGGGCAGGCGTTTATTACAGTTAAGTAGGGAAAAATACCAATTAGATTTATTTTTTAGTCCAAACTACGAAGTGGTTTTACAATAGTAGCCATGGCTAATATTGTAAAACCATTTAAGGGTTTCTAAATTTGGATTATTCTAAACTTATAATTGGTATAAC
>JAYUTQ010000517.1:0-6422 GCA_043755055.1 Chitinophagaceae bacterium
TTCTTCGCATTATTCCCCGGGTTTTACCCGGGGCTACTGTTGTTAAACCCTTTTCAGGGTTACAAGATTGGACTATTTAAAATGTCCATTTGGTATTACAATTCCTCTGCGTTTCTCTTCTCTTCCTTTTCTCTTCGGTAAAAATCACATTTACAAGTTTCCGGCTACACTTTTTAAGACAATGGTAACTTGCTTTTTTACCTGAAAAAAAAGTTACAGACCTCCCGTTTTTCAAAAACATTGTAATAGCTGCTAAGCTTATCTTCGCCCAACTTAAAAAAAAATCGCCACCATGAACTTGCATGAATACCAGTCGAAAGAGTTATTGAAAAAATACCATGTTCCCGTACAGGAAGGCATTGCAGTAGACAACGTTATGAGTGCCGAAGAAGCTTACCGCCAGATAAAGACACAAACAGGTAATTCGTTTGCTGTAATTAAGGCGCAAATACATGCCGGTGGCCGTGGTAAAGGAAAAATTGTAGGTACAGAACAGCGTGGGGTGGCCGTGGCCAAAAGCCTTGAAGATGTAACTACCATTGCCCGTAATATTTTAGGCGGCACTTTGGTTACCATACAAACGGGTGCTGCAGGTAAAAAAGTAAGCAAGATTTTGATAGCTCAGGATGTTTATTATCCTGGACCCAATCCGGTAAAGGAATTTTACCTGAGTATATTATTAGACAGGGCAAAGGGCCAGAATGTGATTATGTATAGTACCGAAGGCGGTATGGACATTGAAGAAGTGGCCCACAATACACCCGAAAAAATATTTAAAGAATGGGTTCATCCTTCGGGTGGATTACAAGGTTTTCAGGCACGTAAAATTGCTTTTAACCTGGGTCTTAGTGGCGATGCATTTAAGAGCTGTGTAAAATTTGTAACCAATTTGTACAGCGCCTATGTAGGTCTCGATTGTGGCATGGTGGAAATCAATCCATTATTTAAAACAAGCGATGATAAAATGATTGCGGTGGATTGCAAAATGAGTCTGGATGAAAATGCACTGATGCGACACAACGATTTGGCTGCTTTACGGGATGTAACCGAAGAAGACCCTACCGAAGTGGAAGCCGGACAGTTTAACCTGAACTTTGTAAAATTAGATGGTAACGTAGGCTGCATGGTAAACGGTGCCGGCCTTGCCATGGCTACCATGGATATGATTAAACTAAGCGGCGGTGAACCTGCTAACTTTCTGGATGTAGGCGGTAGTGCCAACGCCCAAACTGTAGAAGCCGGCTTTAGAATCATTTTGAAAGACCCAAAAGTAAAAGCTATTTTGATTAACATTTTTGGCGGTATTGTTCGTTGCGACCGTGTGGCCCAGGGCGTTATTGATGCCTACAAAACCATTGGCGAAATAAATATTCCAATCATTGTACGCTTGCAGGGCACCAATGCTACAGAGGCGAAAAAGCTAATAGATGAAAGTGGTCTTAAAGTACAAAGTGCCATCCTGTTAAGTGAAGCTGCTGATTTAGTTAACAAGGCAGTCGCTTAATCTTTTTATTATAATTAATTGAATAATTAAACAGTTTCAGAAAATTTTCCGGAACTGTTTTTTTATAATTGACTAAATTCAGTGAAGCATCTTACATTAAGGCACGGTTTTTTCTGTTCAGCCGTCTAAATCCTGATCTGCATGAAATTGCAAGTGTGTAGTATAGTTATTGTGTTGTTTGTTTTTTTGCATCCTCCTAAAGTTTTAGCTGGTTCCTGGTATGTTTCTACCATTGGACTTAGTAGTAATACAGGAAGTTTCACAAGTCCGTGGTCACTTGCCCATGCATTATCAAGGCCATCCTCAATTATTTTACCTGGAGATACTATTTTAATTAAAGGCGGAACTTATAATGGTCCATTTATAAGTAATGTTAGCGGAACAGCAGTAGCACCAGTTTTGGTGATAAATTATCCAAACGAAAAAGTGGTCTTACTTGGAAATGCCATTAGCGTAATAGATGAAGTTATCTTAACCATTAATGGAGCTTTCAGCCATTTTATGGGGTTGGAGATTACTACAAATTCTACAAACAGAATATCTACAGGCGGCACCGATCCTCCCTCGGATATTTATACAGCTACCGGTGTTTACATTTATGGTCAGTGGGCTAAACTTATTAATTGTGAAATTCACGATTGTCAGCGGGGAGGTATCGGGTATTGGAAGCAATCTTTAAATGCCGAAGTATATGGATGTATCATTTACAATATCGGCTACAGCAACAACAACCGTGGTCATGGCCCTGGTTTGTATATTCAGAATAGCGACGAAATGAAACCCAAAAGTGTTGTAAACAGTTTTGTTTTTAATGGATTTAGTACCGGAATACAGTTTTACTCTTCATCTTCCGATATAATGAGGGGTTTAATCATCGATAGTTGTACCATTTTTAATTCCGGTGCTAATACCATTGCTACACAATCCAGACGTATGAACCTGCTAGTGGGCGGTGCCAACGCCAGTGTTAACGGCAGGGTTCGGAATTTAACGGTTACCAACAGCGTTTTTTATAGGGATACCACAGATAATTCGGATATAAGTGCCATGCCTTATGCCAGCCAACGAAAAAATGTGGAATTGGGCACAGAAGATGAAATCCTTTGGGACGTAAATGTGAACTTTAATAACAATTTGCTATACGGAGATCCTACACCACTCATCCTGCACAAATGGGATTCAGGTTCTTTTAAAAACAATATTATTTATGCTTATAAAAGCAATTACATACTGGACAGGCAACTTATTGAACAGCCTTATGGTGCAGCGCCTTTTGCCAATTGGAATGATAATACGTATTATACCAATCAACCTTCTTTTACCACACCTTTTGGTAACAAAAGCTTTGCAGTTTGGAAAGCGCTTTACAATGTAGATTCCAATTCCACTTTTACAAATACAGGAGCTAATGCAAACCATTATTTTGTAAGAAAAAACCGCTACGAGCCGCACAGGTTTTATGTAACTGTGCAAAATTATGCAGGGCAAAATTCGGTTGCATTACCTTTAATAAATGCTGCATTTAGCGGTGTTTCGTATGCAGTATTCGATGTTCAAAATTCAATACGAGTGCCTGTTGATACCGGTACATTCAATGGCGAATCGGTACCGCTGAATATGAACCTTAAGGCTGTGCCATCGCTAATAGGAACATCAACTGTGGTGCCGAAACATAGTAGTAAAACCCTGGGCACATTCATTATAGAATTTTATCCTGAAAATGCCACCGTAAAAAATGGAAACTGGGCTGACCCTACAGTATGGTCGGGTGGCAAAGTGCCACAATATTTTGATAGGGTTAAAATTAACCACAACGTAAGTGTTACGGCTAATGCCTGGTGTAAATCAGTAATTCTAAAATCAGGAGTAGTAAATGTGCAGCCGGGCGTATTAATAAATATAGGTCAGCAATAATGTTTTTCTAAAAAGGAAATATCTCTTTTTGCAATTGTTTAAAATAGGCAGCAGCATGCTGTAACCTGCTTCCAAACCAACTAAACATTTCGCCATCTACCAATATTATTTTAGTGTTGGGTAAATGGAGCTGCAACTCCTGTATGTGCTGTTCCTTAAAAGGGTAGGGCTCAGAAGATAAAAGCAACAATTGGCAATTTTCCAATTGTAATCTTTCGATGGTTATTTCAGGGTAACGTAGTTCATCCACAAACACATTTTCAAAACCGCAAAGCTCCATCAGGTCGCTGATGTAAGTGTCGCCACCTGCCGTCATGTATGGGTTGCGCCATATAAGGTAAGCAGTGGAAAGCCTGAATCCATCGGCGTTCAGGCTTGTAAATCCTTCAAGTATTTTTTGATTGATGTTGGTAGCTTTTGATTCTTTGTTCACCAAAATACCTACCTGTTGTATCATTTCAAGAGCATCGTCAAGCGTTGCAACATCGCTAACATATACCGGACAAATGGCAACCAATGCTTCTACCTGTTCCTGTATATTTTCTTCTTTATTAGCTACAATCAGATTCGGCTGCAGGGCTTTTACCTTTTCAATATCTATCGTTTTGGTTCCGCCAATCCTTGTTTTGTTGGTAAACCAATCGTTGGGATGCACACAAAATTTTGTGATGCCAATCACTTCGTCATTCAAACCAAGATCATACAACAACTCAGTTTGAGATGGCACAAGGCTTACAATGCGGCCGGATTTTAAGCCGGCCGGAACATTAAAATTATTTTGGTAAATGATTGAATGCATGGTTAGGCATTACCATTGTAAGCTTACAACCAAAGCTATTGAAACCATTTGTTAACCATGTAATCTAAAATAAATCCTGCAACAGCGGATTGGTATAATCGCTTACAAAATGCAGGATATTGGGGTATTGTTCAAATTCTTCTTTGCCATGCATCGTTGTTAGTACCACGCATTTCATTCCTGCATTCATGGCGGCTTCCACACCTTTTGGGGCATCTTCAAACACAATACAATCTGCTGTAGCTGCACCAATTAATAACGCAGCTTTGGTAAATGTTTCGGGGTGAGGCTTGCTTAGTTCCACATCATCAGCACTTACAACAGCCTTAAAATAATGGTGAAGCTTTAGGTTATCCAGTACAAAATTAATGTTGAAAGGGATGGCTGCAGAACCGATAGCCATGGGTATTTTCTGTTGTTTTGCTTTTTCAAGAAAATCGGCCAAACCCGCTATCAGAGCTAGTTTAGGCATGTAGGCCGTTTGGTATCTTCGTTCTTTTTCTAAAGATAAAACCCTCATTTCTTCGGTAGTAAAACGGCCTTCTCCAAAAATGCGAACCAGCACTTCGTCGTTTTTTCCATACATATGGCTTTTAACTTCTTCATACGTAAGGCCTGCGCCAAGATCGTCGTTCAGTATATTAAACCAGCCTTTTACATGGTAAGCCATATCATCTATCATGGTACCATTCATGTCGAAAATGAATGCGGTTGGTTTGGTCATGCTTTTTATTTTGGATGAAATTTAATGAAAACTGAATTTTTCATTAATTGTGTAATTACCTAGTCCAGCTTTTTATAGAACCTAAAGATTAAATGATGAATGATTGCTTGACAAGTCATTCTTTAATACGTCAATAATCTACCCTGATGTTTAGCATAAAAATTAAATGACCAATTGACTAATTGACCAAATGACCATTCATAATTGTACGCCATGTTGTGTGCTTAATAAAGCATCCTTACTTTAATGGTTTCCTTTACCTCTTTTAATAAATTAACGGCCTGTTTGCTGAGTTGTTTGTTAACATCAAGCACCACATAACCTATCGATTCATTGGTCATGAGGTATTGGCCAAGGATATTGATTTTGGCATTGCTCAATGCTGTATTTATTTCGCTCAGTACACCGGGTACATTATTGTGAATATGTAAAATGCGATGGGCTCCATCCAGCAACGGAAGATTAAGCGATGGTATGGTATGGCTGCCGAATGTTACACCTTTTTCGAGGTAAGCAATTAGTTTGCTGCTTACATCCACACCAATATTTTGCTGTGCTTCTTCTGTACTACCGCCGATATGCGGCGTTAGAATTACATTGCTTAAACCTTGTAACGGTGTGGTAAATGCATCGCCGTTTTTCTCAGGCTCCACAGGAAATACATCGATGGCCGCACCGCTCAAACTGCCGTCCAGCAAGGATTGGCGCAAGGCATCAAGATCTACAACTTCGCCACGGGCATAATTTATAAGTATGCTGCCGGGCTTAAATTGTTTCAATACTTGTTTGGTAATCAGGTTTTTGGTTTGGCCCGTTTCGGGTACATGCAGGGTTACCACATCTGCCTTACTTACCACTTCTTTAATGCTGCGGCAAGCCGATGCATTACCTAGCGGAAGCTTTGTTAAGGTGTCATAAAAAATCACTTTCATGCCCATGCCTTCGGCCAAAACACTTACCTGACTGCCGATATTGCCGTAACCAATAATGCCAAGGGTTTTACCACGCAGTTCAAAACTTCCTTTGGCTTCTTTCATCCATTTGCCCTGATGAGCGGCCATGTTTTTATCGGTGATCCGGCGAATTAATACGATCGATAAGCCAATGACTAACTCCGCCACACTACGGGTATTGCTGTACGGTGCGTTAAAAACGACTACACCGTGTTCAGTGGCACTTTTTAGATCTACCTGATTAACCCCGATGCAAAAACAACCAATTGCCTGTAACCTTGGTGCAGCCTGCAAAACCTTTTTTGTAATCAGGCTTTTGCTACGGATGCCCAGTAGGTGAACATCTTTTATTTCTTTGATTAACTCTGCTTCGCTGAGTGCACCGCTGTATTTTTTTACATTATAACCTGCCTCTTTAATATTACTGATGGCCGTTTCGCTAATGTTTTCCAGCAGCAGGATGTTTATTTTTTCTTTGGGATAACTCGTTTCTATGCTCATGGCGACAAATATAGTAAGTGATGGTTT
>JAYUTQ010000518.1:0-2866 GCA_043755055.1 Chitinophagaceae bacterium
AGCCGGTGGCGGATTTGATTATGCCAACCGTGCCCTTGGCAAGGATTTGGGCTTTATTGCAGGCATGGCACAAAACATTGAATTTATTTTTGCTCCGCCGGCCATTGCTGCAGCCATTGGAGCCTATTTTAATTTGTTTTTCCCTTCGA
Source organism: Chitinophagaceae bacterium (assembly GCA_043755055.1). Classification (GTDB taxonomy): domain Bacteria; phylum Bacteroidota; class Bacteroidia; order Chitinophagales; family Chitinophagaceae; genus JAZKFT01. The sequence goes on from JAYUTQ010000518.1 coordinate 150, forward strand.
TTCCGGTGTTGGGTATTGCCATATTTAGCTACGTGGTTTTTACCGCATTGAATATTTATGGTGTAAAAGCCGCCGCCATGTTCGAATTGGTTATTACTATTTTAGCAGTAGGGGAGTTGTTACTTTTTGCAGGTGTAAGCCTGCCACATCTGGATTTTGAAAATTTGCAAAACAATGCTTTGCCACATGGATGGCAGGGTGCTTTTGCGGCTATTCCCTTTGCCATTTGGTTTTTTCTGGGTATAGAGGGCGTAGCCAATGTGGCCGAAGAAACGATAAAACCACAGCGTACTATTTTAATTGGTTTTGGTTCGGCCATTCTTACATTGGTTATTTTATGCATCCTCACATTTACGGGTTCTGTAGGTGTGGGCGGCTGGGAAGCCATTGTATTTAAAGCCGACGGAACTACCTCAGACTCGCCGCTGCCTCTGGCTTTGGCACAAATAACGGGTGACAACAACGTATTGTATCATCTGCTAATAACAGTTGGTTTGTTTGGTATTGTTGCATCATTTCACGGTCTTATTTTGGCCGCAGGCAGGTCGGGTTTTGAATTTGGCCGGGTTAAAAATGCACCAGCTTTTTTGGGTAAAATTCATCCACGGTTTCGTACGCCGGCCAATGCATTATTGGTAAATATGGCGATAGGGATTGTAGCATTATTAACCGGTAAAACGGCTGAAATTATTACCATCTCTGTATTTGGTGCCTTAACGCTGTACAGCATTTCAATGTTGGCTTTAATACGGCTTCGCCAAAAAGAGCCACATTTGGAGCGGCCATTTAAAGTGCCTTTGTATCCGGCATTTCCCATCATTGCATTGTTTATTGCAGTCGTTTCTTTTATTGCCATGACGGTTTATAATTTTAAACTGGCATTGATTTATTTTTTATTGCTGGGTGTATGTTATGCGTGTTTCAAATTATTTAAAATAGCAGATGGCAAATAATTCCTAATCTTGATTTTAAAGTTCGTTATGGATACAAACGAGATCATCAGTTATGTAACAAACCATCCTTCAGGCAAGGTGAAAATTGCCTTTGCCGACATAGATGGTGTGCTGCGGGGCAAATATATTTCTGCCGAAAAGTTTCTTTCAGTTATTGAAAACGGCACCAGCTTTTGCGACGTAATTATGGGCTGGGATGCCGCTGATGTAGTGTACGACAATGTGCAGTTTACTGGCTGGCACACCGGCTATCCCGATTGTCCGGCAAGAATTGATGTATCCACTTTTCGTAAAATTCCGTGGGAAGATGATGTGCCGTTTTTTCTGGGTGAATTAATGGACGCTGATGGAAAGCCAGCTGCCATTTGCCCAAGGCAATTGCTTAAGAAAGTTTTGGCCGAGGCCAATGAACAAGGCTTTGCCCCAATGTTTTCACAGGAATTTGAGTGGTACAATTTTGCCGAAACACCACAAAGTATAAGTGAAAAACAATTTAAAAACCTGGAGCCGTTAACACCCGGCATGTTTGGCTATTCCATCCTTCGCAGTTCTTTAAAAAGTCCCTATTTCAATGATCTTTTTGAATTGCTGAAAAAGTTTAATATTCCACTTGAAGGTTTGCATACCGAAACCGGCCCCGGCACTTATGAAGCTGCCATTACTTACTCCGGCATTTTAGAAGCCGCCGACAGGGCTGTGCTATTTAAAACGGCAGTAAAAGAGATTGCATACAAACATGGCATTATGGCCACATTTATGGCTAAAATAAATGAAAACCTGCCCGGCTGCGGCGGTCATGTTCATCAAAGCCTTTGGGATAATGACGGTAGCAAAAATATTTTTTACGATGACAATGAGACATCAAAAATGAGCCAAACCATGCAGCATTATATTGCAGGACAACTGTATTGCCTGCCGCATATATTGCCCATGTTTGCACCAACAATTAACAGCTATAAACGCCTGGTAGAAGGTGCGTGGGCACCCACCACAATTACGTGGGGAATAGACAACAGAACAGTAGCAATGCGGGTTTTGGGCAATGGCAGCAGTAAATCTACAAGGCTGGAAACCAGGGTGATTGGCTCAGATGTAAACCCCTATCTGGCAATGGCTGCCTGCCTTTCGGCAGGATTGTATGGCATAAAAAATGCGTTGCCATTACAACAAGCGGCAACTGTTGGCAACGGGTACAAGAATTATAGCAATGGTGTGCTGCCATCTACTTTACTAGCGGCAACACAGCAAATGCAAACCTCGGCTGTAGCCAAAGAAATGTTGGGCGAAACCTTTGTCAACCATTTTACCCAAACAAGAGAATGGGAGTGGCGGCAACACCTGAAAGCCGTTACAGACTGGGAGTTAAAACGCTATTTTGAAATCATATAGTTTAAGTTTCAGGGTTCGGGGTTCAGGGTCTAGACACAAGGATTTGGATTTTTCATTTTCACATTTCCAAATTTCCACATTTTTCATATTTCCACATTAAATAACATGTTCGATAAAATTTACCAGTACAACTTCCCAACAAGCATCCGTTTTGGGGCGGGTTCCAGCAAAGAGTTGGGTGCTTATTTGTTGCAAAACAATTTGCAGCATCCATTAATTGTAACCGATGCTACAGTAGCCCAACTGGATTTTTTTAAGGCAATTGTAAAAGACCTTAAAATCAAAAATATTTCGGTTGAAGTATTTAGCGACATCCACAAAAACCCTGTAAAGAGTGATGTGTACAAAGGTGGCGATATGTATGACCGTACCCAA
>JAYUTQ010000519.1:0-6403 GCA_043755055.1 Chitinophagaceae bacterium
TCCTGTTGTGTGAAAAGTTCGCCGAGACAAAAATTTGCTTAGAACCGCCCCATCCGCTCTATCCGTGCTTCAGATTAATTAGGCAACACCCTAAACCAATCCACATCTGCAATTCCACCATCATTCGTTTTGGTAATACTCGTTACAAACAAGCCCACTTTGGCTCCTACCCATTTGTCGGGTTTGGCGGTAAAGGGTTCGCCGGCATTGGTAAAGTTGGTGCCGTTTTCGCTAAAGGCAAACTGGCAAATGCCACCTTTTGTTACGGTTACTTTCAGGTAAAAATCGTTGGTAGTTTGTTTGCTGATGACGGTTTGTTTTTCGGCTTTGCCTTTTTCCGCATTAAGGCAAGTGCTTTGGGCAAAATAGTTACCATCGGCCCTTTGCATTACTGATATATAAGCATAGTCGGTGCCAAAAATCATCAGTCCAACTTTATCGCCTACAAGTTTTGGGGTGAACGAAATTTTAGTAACCGCTGCAAATTCATCTGCCGGAAATTTTTGCATCAGCAGGCCTGGCAAGTCAAAATAGTTTTTTGTGCTATCTGTTAATTGAGCGTTTAGTCGCAGTGTACCTGTGGTTGGGTTAGTAAAAGCCCAACCACCTTTCGGGTTGGCCTGCCACTGCCATTGCAGTCCCAATTTGGCATCTGTAAATTCATCTGATTCTGCCGGATTTACAAACGGATACGTGCCGTTAACATTGGGTTTTCTGTATATCAGCACAGGCTCTCCTTTGCCATCGCCATCCGTGTCTATTCCTATTACAGGCCAGTTGTTTACCCACTTCATGGGCTGTAAATGCACTACCCTTCCATACGCATCTTTATCCTGAAAATGAAGGAACCAGTCCTCGCCGGTTTGTGTAGTTACCCATGCCCCCTGATGTGGTCCGTTGATGGGCGTTTTGCCCTGATCCATCACTACTTTTCTTTCGTACGGGCCGTAAATATTTTTGCTACGCAAGACCAATTGCCAGCCTGTAGGTACGCCACCTGCCGGGGCAAAAATATAATAGTAGCCATTTTTTTTATATAATTTGGGGCCTTCTACGGTGGCATCGCTTTTGTGGCCATCGAAAACCAACACGCCATCATCTATTGTTTTGGTACCTTCGGCATTTAGTTTTTTGATGACCACAATGCTTTTAAAACCTGCCCGGCTTCCGGCAAAGGCATGTACCAAATAAACCGTTCCGTCATCATCCCAAAGTGGACATGGATCAATAAGGCCGCTGCCAGCTTCTACCAATACAGGTTCGGTCCATGGGCCCATAATGTTTTTAGCTTTGGTCATATAAATGCCAAAATCCGGGTCGGGGTAATAAATGTAAAATTCGCCTTTGTTGTAACGGATAGAAGGTGCCCAAACGCCGTTGCCATGCTGCACTTTAGCAAAATGATCTGCAGGCGGTTGTTGTTTTAATACATGCGTTATCAGCTTCCAGTTTACCAAATCTTTGGAGTGTAAAATGGGTAGCCCCGGCACATGGTTAAAAGAGGAAGACACCATGTAAAAATCATCCCCTACACGTATCGCATCCGGGTCGCTGTAATCGGCATTTACCACCGGGTTTTTGTAGGTGCCATTTTTATTATCGGGGCTCCAAACCTGAGAGGTATAATTATATTGAGCATGCAATGCCAGTGATGCAAAACCGGCTGCCAACAGAAAGTTTATCTTTTTAAAAGGTATTTTTTTCATGTAATATCTCCGTTATTAATTTACCAGCCTTTGTGCCAATGATAGTTTTAATGCTGCAACGCTTGATGCCGCAAGTTGAGCCATTTTTTTAGCTCCGGCTACGTTAAAATGGGTATCGTCCCTTTTACCTTTCGGATAGTTTATATGGCCGCTATCTACATAGCAAAACAGTTGTTTTGATGGCTCGTCGCCCATGGCAATGAGTAGTTCCCGGCTTTGGGCCAGCATATCTATCATGGGTACGTTGAGCGAATCGGCGAGGCTGCGTGTTACTTCGGGGTAACCGAAATGGGTTTCTTGCAAAACACCATTTTTAAAATTGCGGCGGGCTGTAGGTGTCAGCAAAACAGGGAATGCTTTTTTGGCCCTTGTTTCCAACACAAATTTGGTAAGGTTGGTGCGAAATTCTTCCAGCGAAGTGCCAACAAGTGGCTTCTCTATCTTTTCATCGTTGTGGCCAAATTCTATAAATACATAATCACCTTTCTTCAAAATATCGACCACCGGCTCCCAGCGGTTTTCGGCAATAAAAGATTTGGTGCTGCGGCCATTTTGTGCCCGGTTATCGATAGTAACTGTCTTATCAAAAAATTGCCCAAAAGCCATGCCCCACCCATTTTCCGGATAGGTTTCCGACTTTTTATTGGCCATGGTACTATCGCCAATCATGTAAATAGTTATGGGCTTTCGTTTGATAAAAGACATGAGAACAAGCGTAGCTGCTGTAGCAGTTACCAGCAATCGGAATGATTTCATTTTGAGCATTTCGTTTTATAGCTGCTAAAGATAGCAGTGAATGTTTTTTGGGCATCCTGTGGTGTGGGATTTTGTATGCGGTCGTAAATTGTGACCGGTTGCATAACAAAAAAACGCCACAAACATCAGTTTGCAGCGTTTCAATTTTAAGCGGAGAGTAAGAGATTCGAACTCTTGATACAGTTACCCATATACACACTTTCCAGGCGTGCTCCTTCAACCACTCGGACAACTCTCCAGTTTTACAGGGAGGCAAAAATAAGGTTTCATGCTATTGGGGGTGAAATAAATTAAGTAGAAAGAATAATGAGATTTGAATAATGAATTCTATTGAACCAAACTTTGTGCATGGAGCGTAAGGGATTGTAGTGGAAATCTTTTTTTGGCCATAGCCCCTATCCCCTGAAGGGTTAACTGGAATGGCCAAAAAAAATTGGAACGGAAAGCCCGGCCCCGGCAGCTTGCTCCGATGAATAACGGAGGTTTTCGCCGGGGATACGCCATAAAATTTTCAAATTGGTTAATTATTGATACTCATTTAGACACCAGCATCTCGGTTTCAAACACCTTGGTTACAAACTCGGTAACCGGTCTTTTGCTTTCTATCATTTGTATCAGCAACTCTATGGCGTTTTGGCCCATTTCGAACGCCGGCTGCCGTATTACGGTGGGGCATGGCGTTAGTAAGTCTATAATATTACTATTGGTAAAACCCACAAAACCGATGTCGTCGTTTATTATAAGCCCCATTTTATTCAGTACACTCAGGCAGCCGGTTGTAAGCCGGTCGCCGCTGCTAAATATGGCATCGGGCTTTTGTTTGTTTGCAAAAAGCCCCCGAATGGCTTCTTCTATTTCGGCAGTTATCATACCGCCATGGTTACTAAAACTGATCAGGTTCTCCTGAAATTTGATGCCATTTTTAGCCAATGCATCCTTATAACCTTCAAGTCTTTCTACAGTTATAGAAAGATATGGGGCACCGGTAACATGGGCAATGCGTTTGCAACCATTTTTTATTAAATGCTCGGTAGCATCGTAAGCTCCCTTATAATTATTGGCAATTACTTTATGCGTAGCTATTTCGTCGGTAATACGGTCGAAGAAAACGATAGGCAAACCCTTGTCGTACAAATCTGTAAAGTGTTTCAGGTTGGTACTTTCGCTGCTGAGCGATACGATTAAGCCATCTACCGATCTTGATGCAAGGTGCTGCACGTTTACCATTTCCCGTTCGTAGCTTTCGTGGCACTGCGATATAATTACATGGTAACCCCGATTGTATGCAATCGATTCAATACCATTTATAGCTTGTGAAAAAAAGTTATTGGCTATTTCGCTAACAATAACGCCAATGGCACGGCTGCGGCGTTCTTTAAGGCTTAAGGCAATTGGGTTGGGGCGGTAATTAATTTTTTCGGCATGCTCCAGCACCAGTTTTTTGGTTTCGCTGCTAATCTCGTAACTGCCACGCAGGGCTCTGGAAACAGTGGATGTGGAAAGCCCTAAAGCCCTGGCAATATCTTTTATAGTAGCTGGTTCAAATCTCATATTTCAACAACCTGTTTAGCTTTCATTGACAATAGTTAAAAGTAGTATTTTTTAGCAGGCCAAAGTGCTAATCCTTACAATAACTACAAAAGCAGCTGCCAAATTAGTATAAAAAATATCTTTAAAAAATAGCCCCATTTTTAGGCGAAACAAGCGCCAACTATAAGCCGCAGGCCTTGCCAATACCATATCCGACTAACATTGTGGTACAATAGTTAAGCAGTAATACAATACAAAGACTTTGGTAAAATCAGCGAAGCGTTAAAGCATGCATATGCTGCAAACGATGTCGGCAACGATTGCGTAAAAAAAGAAACCAAACCACCTCTTTATGACTGGATATAATGCTAAAATTGATGGAGCGAACAGTACAGGATGGTTAAAAAAGCATCATCTTGCCTGCGTGGTTGGCTTTTTAACGATTACTAATGAATGCTTTTCAAATTTGCTGCCATGAATTTAAGAACATCGTTCCATATTATGCTTCAACGCTGTTCACCAAAACTTACAACTTGGTAAAAGGTTCTCCATATTTTTCGAATACCATTAACCCAAATGCCATTTCATAAACGGCGCTAACAAACTAACTCATTGAATATTTCATTTCGATCAAAACCAACAATTATGCACAGGATTATTAAACGATCAGTTCTTCTTTTGATGCTGCCGTTATTACTATTAACAAAGCAACATTTGTATGCACAAGCCTCAAGATTTGAGGTGAACGGCGTAGTAACAAGCACTGATAACGACACCCCTTTGGAAGGTGTTACAGTAAAAATAAAAGGCGGCACCACTGCCACCACTACCGGCAAGGATGGCAGATTTAAAATAACCGGAAAAGATGGCAAGTTTACCCTTGTATTTTCGTCGGTAGGCTTTGCCAATACCGAAGTTGCGGTAAATAATAAGGCCATAGTAAATGCTAAACTTGCAGCCGCTACAGGAGATTTGGATGATGTAGTGGTAATAGGTTACCAATCTGTAAAGCGTAAAGATTTACTGGCATCTGTATCCTCTGTTGGCGCCAAAGAATTAAAAGACATTCCCATTAACTCTGCCGCCGAAGCCTTAAATGGCCGCCTTGCCGGCGTTACAGCCACCACCGCCGAGGGTAGCCCCGATGCAGAAATACGAGTACGGGTACGCGGTGGCATGAGTATTTCGCAGGATAATTCGCCACTCTACATTGTAGATGGTGTGCAGGTGGAAAGCGGACTCAATACCATTGCTCCGCAGGATATTCAAAATATAGATGTACTAAAAGATGCAGCAGCTACCGCTATTTATGGAGCAAGGGGTGCAAACGGTGTTATTGTAATCACTACCAAAAGCGGCAAACCCGGTAAATTAAAAGTTGGTTACAATGGTTTTGTTGGGGTAAAAAATCTGGCTAATAACTTGCCTGTTTTAAGCCCATACGATTTTGTAATATATCAATACGAAAGAAGCCGTGGCAGCAGTGCCGACAGTACCACTTTTGCCAGAAACTATGGCACTACATGGGATACATTGGCCAACTATAAAAATGTACCTGCGGTAGATTATCAGGATGTAGTAATGGGTATTACAGGCATTGCACAAACTCATAATGTGTCCGCAACCGGCGGCACCAAACAAACCACTTACAATTTTAATTTTACCCATAATAACGATAAAGCCATTGTGCTAAACAGCCGGTTTCAACGTAACCTGATTAATGTAAAGGCTGACCATAAAATCACCAAAAACATCAAGTTTGCCGTAGGTGGCAGGTACACCAATCAGGATGTATATGGTGCTGGTGTTAGCGATGATAAAGGCACCTCTTTTAACAGGCTGCGCAGTTCGGTAAAATACAGACCTTTTCTTTCCGTAGGGCAGGATATAGACGATAACGATCCGCTTGCCGATATGAATGTGGGTAACGGACTTTCGCTTATAAACCCCATTCAACTGGCCAATGCGGAATACCGTAAAAAAAGTACAGAGGCATACAACGTTACCGGAAGCCTTACTTATAATATTACTAAAAAACTAACCTTTAAATCCACATTTGGATTCGATCATAACAATTTAACTGATAAACAATTCAGCGATTCTAACACTTCTTACGCCACTACTCAGGGAGACAAGAAACCCATTATTTCGCTGGATACCACCACAAGGAAGATATTGACCAACAGTAATGTTATTACCTACACATTAAAAGATTTGAAAGGCGGACACGACCTTGACTTTTTACTAGGACAAGAAACATACCAACTGGAAACAGAAACCCGTGGACGCACCATTAAAGGTTTTGACCTGAACACCTGGCCTAACAAGGCTTTTGCTACCAACAATACAGGAACCGTGGTAGGTGTTCCCAGATTATACAAATCGAAATACACCAGTCTGTCCTTCTTTAG
>JAYUTQ010000520.1:0-2860 GCA_043755055.1 Chitinophagaceae bacterium
TATTGGTTTGTTTTCGCTTGTTAGTTTGTTGGCATTTGCAGCCTGTACAGAAGTGTTTTTATCTGCCGGTTCTTTAACTATTACCTGTGGTTCTTTAACTACAATAACTGGCTGAGCCGGTTGAGCCGGAACTACAATTACTTCTTTTTGAACTTCGGCAGGCTTTTCTGTACAGGCTGCAAATGCCAACAAACTAACAAGCGAAAACAAACCAATAATTTTTTTCATAAGATTAAGTTGAGTAAAACTGCATTTTGTTACGGCACCTATCAGGCATCACACAGCTTATGATATAGTGCAAATACCATACCCCAAAAAGAGATATACACAAATAAGTGGTAAACCATTGAATTTCAGTATAAAATGATACGCGGTTAAAAATGCAACCAATGAAATGCATTAGGAAAATACAGATTGGGGAAAATTTTCACCAATTAAAGAAATGCTTTCGAAAAATAATCGTTTGATGTAAGCGTTTTGATAATTAACTCCTTAAACCTACAATGAAAAAATACCTGATTACCACCTTGCTATTATATGTAGTTAATACAAATGCACAGCTCATTGATTCGCTAAACACGGCCAAAAACAGCCTTTACATGAAGCCCGAAGAAAGGGAAATGGTGTACGAAATTAATTTGGTGAGAAGCAACCCGAAGGGCTATGTAAAAACGATTGATTCTATTTTGAAACGATCTTTAATGACGCTTAAAAAACGTGGCAAAGGGCAGCGAAATTATTCTTTAACATACACCACTAAAATCATTAACGGGAAAGAAACAAATACTATAGATACCACATGGAACTACGAAAATGTGGAAGAAGTGAAAGCCCTGCAATCTTTGCTGAAAGATCTTAAAACCATGAAAAAGCTATCGGTACTAAAGCCGGATAGTGGTATTTATTTGGCACTGCTATCGTTTGCGGCCGATCAGGATGCACATGACTGGAAACTAATACACATGGGCAGTAAAGGAGATGCACCATGGGATAGAATTACAAAATTTTCTCCCAACATGAGTTTTGGCAATGAAAACGGGGCCGGAAGTTCTCCTAAAAAAAATGCCAGAGAAACAGTAATTCAGCTGTTAATGGATTGTGGCATACCTGGCTATGGCCACCGCTATAACCTGCTTAACAAGCAATGGACACATGTGGCCTGCTACTCCTCGGGGTTAAAAGGTGGCTTGTATAACTGGATACAAAACTTTGGTGTAATTAAAAATGAGGGTGAAAATGCAGGAGGGATGCCCTTGAAATAATATAGGTTTTTCACTTTTCTACTCCTACTTTTGCTCACCTAAAAAATAGCAATAGCATGGCAAGACAAATTCTTTTTCGGGAAGCAATACGTGAAGCAATGAACGAAGAAATGCGTAGAGATCAAAACGTGTTTCTGATGGGTGAAGAAGTAGCAGAATATAACGGAGCCTACAAAGTGAGCCAGGGTATGCTTGCAGAATTTGGTCCTAAAAGAGTAATAGATACACCAATTGCCGAGCTTGGTTTTACAGCTATAGCTGTAGGTGCAGCCCAAAACGGCCTACGCCCAATTGTGGAATATATGACATGGAACTTTGCCGTACTGGCACTGGACCAAATTTTAAACACAGCCAGTAAAATGCTGGCTATGAGTGGCGGACAGGTAGGTTGCCCTATCGTTTTTCGTGGACCAAACGGTAGTGCTGGCCAGTTAGGGGCTCAGCACTCAACAGCTTTCGAAAGTTATTTTGCCAATATACCCGGCATTAAAGTAATATCCCCATCTACACCTTACGATGCAAAAGGCTTACTGAAAGCCGCCATTCGTGACAACGATCCGGTAATGTTTATGGAAAGCGAAGTAAGCTATGGCGACAAAGGCGAAATACCCGATGGCGAATATTTGCTGCCTATAGGTAAGGCCGATGTAAAAAGAGCCGGTACCGATGTAACCATCGTGAGTTATAGCAAAATGATGAAAGTGGCTTTAGGTGCTGCAGATGAACTGGCCAAGGAAGGCATTAGTGCCGAGGTGGTGGACCTGCGTACCATCCGCCCATTAGACTGGATGACGATTTTGGAAAGTGTAAAGAAAACCAACCGCCTGGTAATAGTAGAAGAACAATGGCCGATGTGCAGCATATCTTCCGAGATTAGCTACCGTATACAGAAAGAAGGATTTGATTATTTGGATGCCCCCATCCGCCGCATAACGAGTGCCGATGCACCAATGCACTACGCACCTAACCTTGCAGCCTTAGCAATACCTGATGTTTCAAGAACGGTGAAGCTTGTGAAAGAAGTTATGTATCTGGTAAAATAAATAAGAGACACGCTTAAATACAAAAAATGGCCGTCAACTAAAATTGACGGCCATTTTTTATTGTTTAATTATCAATTCTTCAACCCTTTTAGGGTTGATTAAATTTACAAATACCTAACCACGGGTTTCACCCGTGGCTACTATTGTAAAACCACTTCGTGGTTAGGTTTCACTTGAGACCAATTGACCAATGACCATTTTTAGTGCCCTAATGTTTGTAAATACCTTTCCGCATCAAGGGCGGCCATACAGCCGCTGCCGGCTGCGGTTACAGCTTGCCGGTAGATTTTATCTTGCACATCGCCGCTGGCAAATACACCTTCGATATTGGTTTTGCTGCTGCCCGGTATCGTTTGGATGTAACCGGTTTCGTCCATGTTAAGCCATGGTTTAAAAATATCGCTGTTGGGTTGGTGGCCAATGGCTACAAAGAATGCACTGATTGGTATAATGCTCTCCTCATTGGTCTGATTGTTCTTTACCTTAACGCTCTCTACTTTGTTTTCGCCCAATATTTCTACAGTTTCGGTGTGCCAATGGGTTTCTATATTTGGC
>JAYUTQ010000521.1:0-2859 GCA_043755055.1 Chitinophagaceae bacterium
GCAGATACTGAAGGCCTCAAAGATTTGATGACCAAAAACCAGGGCTTTTCCATACAGAATTTTGTAGAGCATGTAATACCCAAAAGCCTGATTGAGGCCATGGCCAACAACGAAATTTTACAGTTGGTGGTGTTCTCGGTTTTCTTTGGTGTAGCCACTGCCGCCCTTGGCGATTTTGCCAAACCACTGGTAAGGGCTTTAGACATTGCTGCCCACATAATACTTAAAATTGTAACCTATGTTATGAACTTTGCACCCATAGGCGTATTTGGTGCATTGGCCGCCGTGGTGGCGGTAAAAGGGCTGGGTATCTTTCAGTTTTACATTATTTATTTTGCTTACTTCTTAGTAGGTATTGCCTGTTTGTGGATTATCCTGCTAACTGTGGGCTTTGTTATTTTAGGCAAAAGAATGCCGGAGTTATTACGCCGCATCAGCAATCCTTTGCTCATTGCATTTGGCACTACGAGCAGCGAAGCCGTTTTTCCAAAACTTACAGAAGAGCTGGAACGCTTTGGCTGCAAAGACAAGATTGTATCATTTGTATTGCCACTCGGCTATTCGTTTAACCTCGATGGCAGCATGATGTACATGACTTTTGCCAGCCTGGCCATAGCACAGGCGTACAATATCCCACTGGATTTGCCTACCCAATTAACCATGCTTTTAGTGCTGATGCTTACCAGCAAAGGCATTGCCGGCGTACCGAGGGCAAGCCTGGTAGTGGTGCTGGCCACCTGTTCCATGTTTAATATTCCGCCGGAAGGCGTGGCCCTTATTTTGCCCATCGACCATTTTTGCGACATGTTCCGCACCATGACTAATGTGGTGGGCAACGCATTGGCCACAAGTGTAGTAAGCAAATGGGAAGGCGAACTAACCGGGGCGGATGCTGTGAAAGTATAAACAGTTGGCAGTTAGGCAATTTGCAGTTAGCAAGAGGCAAACAACAACAGGTAACCAACTATTGGCAAAAAATAACTAGTAACTGCCCAATGCCAACTATTTTTTAACGTTCATTTTTTTTATTACAAACTCAATATCAACCTTAACCAATAAGTTTGTAACCACAACCATAGATCCAAAAGTTTTAAGCAAATTTTAGCCGAATGACCATTTTACAAATCTTTCTTGATTCTTTTCACTGGACCCAATTACTACAACCGCAATGGTATATTGAAAACGGTGGCCTTTGGTTGCTGGTGTTTGTGGTTTTTGCCGAAACAGGTCTTTTTGCCGGTTTCTTTTTACCCGGCGATAGCCTGCTTTTTGTTGCCGGAATTTTTGCCCACGAAATTAAAAACGAAGCCACCGGATTAATGGAGCCGGGTCTTAGCTATCAGTTTTTAAACATGATTGGTATGGGCGGTATCCGAAACGAATGGGTAGACCTTTTAATATTGATTGCACTGGTTTCCATTGCAGGTATTTTGGGCAATATGGCAGGTTATTGGTTTGGTAAAAAGAGCGGTCCGTTCTTGTTTCACCGCAAAGACACTTTTCTTTTTAAGAAGAAATACCTTTTTATGGCCAAAGAATTTTACGATAAACACGGTGGTGGCGCCATTGTAGTAGCAAGGTTTATGCCCTTTGTAAGAACCTTCGCCCCAATTGTAGCAGGCATTGTGCAGATGGATAAAAAGAAGTTTATGTTTTTTAATATCGTGGGCTGTCTGGCATGGGTTACCAGTATGATATTGGCCGGGCATTTTTTACAAAAATGGATACTTGCCCAATTTGGTTTCGACCTGAAAGAACACCTGGAAATCATTGTAATCGGCATTGTGTTAATTACCACAGCACCAGTAATTATTAAAGTGTTTTTTGGCAAAAAGAAACCCAAAGATGGCGTACCACCTGTCCAAAATTCATAACCATATGTATTAACTGATTAAGTATTATTGCCGGGTAATTATCCGGCAATTTTTTTTGCTGATTGCCCAATGCTAAAAACGCCCATATGAACCTATCTACGCAAAAACAGATTTCCATTTTTTCTATTCCGGTTATGGTAGCAGCATTGGGGTATTTTGTAGATATCTACGATTTGCTCATGTTCAGTATTATCTGGAAACCAAGCCTTACAGATTTGGGCGTTAGTCCATTACGGTTGGCAGCAGTGGGAGAAAATATAATCGGCATACAGATGATTGGCCTTTTAATTGGCGGCATCGCATGGGGCATGATGGGTGATAAAAAAGGAAGGTTAAGTGTGTTGTTTGGTTCCATTGTTTTATACTCTATTGCCAATGTACTTAATGGCTTTGTGCAAAATGAAATGCAATACACCATTGTTCGTTTTATAGCTGGCCTGGGCCTTGCCGGCGAATTGGGTGCAGGTATTACATTGGTAAGCGAAATTGTACCTAAAGAAAAACGCGGACTTGCCACTTCGCTTGTAGCGGGGCTTGGGCTTACCGGTGCAGTGGTAGCATATTTTATTAAAATTAATTTTCATTGGCGTACCTGTTATTTTATAGGTGGCGGATTAGGTTTTTTACTGTTACTTTTAAGAGTGTCGGTTTTTGAGAGTGGCATGTATGCACAGGTAAAAAGTACATCCGTAGCTAAAGGCGATTTCTTAATGTTTTTTAAAAATAAACTGCGTTTTAAAAAATACCTGTGTGCCATTTTGATAGGCTTGCCTACCTGGTATGTAATCGGCATCCTGCTTACTTTTTCGCCGGTGTTTGCAGTAGCTTTTGGCATTGCCGAACCGATAGACAGCGGTAAGGCCATCATGTTTGCCTACGCAGCTATCAGCATAGCCGATGTACTTGCAGGTATGCTTAGCCAATGGATGAAAAGCCGCAAGAAAGCCATGTTGGTTTTCTATTGCCTTACGGCATTATTCATTGT
>JAYUTQ010000522.1:0-2859 GCA_043755055.1 Chitinophagaceae bacterium
AAAAGCAATACCGGCGAAGGTGGAGAAGACGAAATGCGTTTTGAACCAATGGCCAACGGCGACAGTATGCGGAGCGCCATTAAACAAGTGGCTTCGGCCCGGTTTGGCGTTACAGCTTATTACCTTACCAATGCCGATGAACTTCAAATAAAAATGGCACAGGGTGCCAAACCCGGCGAAGGTGGACAGCTACCCGGCCACAAAGTGGACGATTGGATAGGAAAGGTTCGCCACTCAACGCCGGGAGTTGGTTTAATATCACCGCCTCCGCACCACGATATTTATTCTATCGAAGACCTGGCACAGTTGATTTTTGATTTAAAAAATGCCAACCGTGCTGCACGTATCAATGTAAAACTGGTAAGCAAGGCTGGCGTAGGTACCATCGCCGCAGGTGTTACCAAGGCCAAAGCCGATGTGGTGTTGATTTCCGGTAACGATGGCGGAACAGGAGCATCGCCAATCAGCTCTATTAAACATGCCGGTTTACCATGGGAGCTTGGCCTTGCCGAAGCCCACCAAACATTGGTAAAAAATAAACTCCGCAGCCGTGTGGTGGTGCAAACAGATGGCCAGCTAAAAACCGGCCGTGACATTGCCATTGCCACTTTATTAGGTGCCGAAGAATGGGGCGTAGCCACAGCAGCCCTTGTAACCGAAGGCTGTATTATGATGCGTAAATGCCACCTGAACACCTGCCCGGTTGGCGTGGCCACACAGGATCCGGAACTGCGGAAACGCTTTACCGGCAATGCCAATCATATTGTAAACCTGTTTAAATACCTTACTCAGGAACTAAGAGAAATAATGGCCGAGCTTGGTTTTCGTACCATTAACGAAATGGTGGGCCAGGTAGATTGCCTTACCAAAAGGGATAATATTGACCACTGGAAATACTCCAAACTGGACCTTTCTTCTGTGCTGTATAAGCAGACAGACGGTGCCGAAGCCGGCCTGTACAATACCGAAGAGCAGGATCACATGATGCAGGATATTCTGGATTGGAAAATACTGGAAGCCACTAAACCTGCCCTTGACAATCAGGAAAAAGTAGTGGCGGAATTTAAAATTATCAATACTGACCGTGCAACCGGAACCGTATTGAGCAATGAAATAACCAAGAAGTACAAACAACACGGCCTGCCGGAAGATACCATCCGTTTAAAATTCCGGGGCAGTGCCGGGCAAAGCTTTGGAGCATTTAGTACCAAAGGCGTAACACTGGAACTGGAAGGCGAAGCCAATGATTATTTTGGTAAAGGATTAAGCGGCGCCAATATGGTGCTGTACCCCGACCGTACGGCCACATTTGTACCTGAGGAAAATATTATTGTAGGCAATGTGGCTTTGTATGGAGCCACTTCGGGTAAAATATTTGTTCGTGGAAAGGCCGGAGAACGCTTTGCCGTACGCAACAGCGGCGCCACAGCCGTGGTAGAAGGCACCGGCGACCACGGCTGCGAATACATGACCGGTGGAACCGTGGTGATTCTCGGCGCCACCGGCCGCAATTTTGCCGCAGGCATGAGTGGCGGTATTGCCTATGTGTACGATGTAAAAGAAACCTTTGCCAACCATTGCAATATGGAAATGATAGACCTCGATCCCCTGGAAGAGGACAGCGATAAAGATGCGCTGAAAGCCTTGCTGGAAGAGCATGTAAGCACTACGGGCAGCAAAGTAGCATCCTTTATTTTGGGCGACTTCGATAATCAGTTACGCAATTTTGTAAAAGTGTTTCCGAAGGATTATAAAAAGGTATTGCAGGGTAAAAGGGTGGCGGAGAAAGTGCAATAGCCCTGCTTTTTCTCCTAACATCATCAACATTTTTCCAACAAGCATTTTATAAAAAAGACCGGCAATGGGAAAACCAACAGGATTTTTAGAATTTACAAGAACAGCACCTACTAAAAGGGCAGTGCAGGAACGTGTAAACGATTATAAAGAGTACATCAATCCATATAGCAAGGAAGAATTGAACCATCAATCGGCCCGCTGTATGAACTGTGGTGTTCCATTTTGCCATAGCGGCTGCCCGTTGGGCAATGTAATACCGGAATTTAACTATGCGGTGTACAACAATAACTGGCTGGAGGCTTACGAAATCCTTACTTCTACCAACAACTTTCCGGAGTTTACCGGCCGTATTTGCCCGGCCCCATGCGAAGGCGCCTGTGTTTTAGGCATCAATCAGCCGCCGGTTACTATCGAAGAAATAGAAAAGCATATTATAGAAATAGCTTTCGAAAAGGGATTTGTAAAAGCAAAAGCCCCTTCCACCCGTACGGGTAAAAAAGTAGCGGTAGTAGGTAGCGGTCCGGCCGGATTAGCCGCCGCCGCACAATTAAATTATGCAGGCCACACCGTTACCGTTTTTGAAAGAGACGCGTTTGCAGGTGGTTTACTACGCTACGGCATACCCGATTTTAAACTGGAAAAATGGGTAGTGGAAAGAAGGGTGGATCTGCTGAAAGAAGAAGGCATTACTTTTAAATGCAATACCAATGTGGGTGTGGATGTAAGTGTAAACGACTTGCTTCGCCAAAACGATAGCATTGTGCTTGCAGGTGGTTCTACCATTCCAAGAGACCTTAAAATACCCGGCCGTGAACTAAATGGCGTTCATTTTGCCATGGATTTTCTTGGCCAGAATAACAAAAGAGTAAGCGGCAGCCCTTACAAGGGCGAAGATATTTTGGCCACGGCCAAAAATGTAGTGGTAATAGGCGGCGGCGATACAGGCAGCGACTGCGTAGGTACCAGCAACCGCCATGGAGCAGCAAGCATTACACAATTTGAACTATTGCCAAAACCGCCTGAAACCCGTACCGATTATATGCCATGGCCTACTTTCCCCAT
>JAYUTQ010000523.1:0-6381 GCA_043755055.1 Chitinophagaceae bacterium
CTTTATTTTTATTTAAAAAGAAAAAGAGACCATACAGGTAAATTTTTGCTAAAAGCCATGGGGCAGAATGCTGCCTTTGATATGGAGGTAAACGATACCGAACTTATTACCAAACTTACAGACAGTACACTAAGCCATCAATGGATTGCGTTTCATAAAGCGTTAATCAGCAAGCAGTTGGTGCTGCTGTATCAGGGCAATCAATCTTTTACCATGTTTGATAAAACCTTTTTTGCCAACGACGATTTTGACCGGTTTAAAAAATTGGTAAAAGAACATGTGATGGAGGTAAAGGAAGTTTAGATGATATTTGCCGCAAAACTTAGAATATTATGTGGGAACACCTCTTTACCGTGGACTCTTTGGTTAGTCTACTTACACTCACCCTTTTAGAAATTGTACTCGGAATTGATAATGTAATTTTTGTTTCGATACTAATAGGCCGCCTGCCTGCCGACCAAAGCAAAAAAGCCCGAAGGCTTTGGATGATACTGGGCATTATTGTTAGGAGCATACTGCTATTAGCGCTTGGATGGCTGGTAGCAAATGGCAGTAAAGAATTGTTTGGTTTTACCTTTAACGATCATCATTATGGTTTTAACCTCCGCAACTGTATCATGTTTGTGGGCGGCTTATTCCTGATATTTAAAACGGTAAAAGAAATTCACCACAAGTTGGAAGGCGACGAGGAAGTGCCCGGTGCACCCAAGAAAAAAGCCGATAAGTTCGGCGCCATTATGACGCAGATTATTTTAGTGGATATGATATTTTCCTTTGACAGTATCATCACCGCTATTGGTATGGCAAAGCACGTACCTATTATGATCGTGGCGGTAATGATTGCTATGATTATCATGTTCTTTTTTGCTGATGCAATCTCCAGGTTTATTGAAAAACACCCCACTTTAAAAATGCTGGCGTTGTCATTTTTAATTATGGTGGGCTTTAGCCTCTTCTTCGAAGGGCTGGAACCAATACACGGCAGCCATATAGACAAGAGTTACATCTACGTAGCTATGGCATTTAGTTTTGCGGTGGAACTGCTAAATATGCGGATGGCCAAAAAAGAGAAAGCCAAAGCTGTAAAACTGCACGGGCCACAATTGCCGGTGGAACAAACGTTTTTGCCGGATGAGGCTCATTAATCAGTTGGCAATTATTTAGTTGGCAGTTTGCAATATTTTAAAGAAGTCAGGTTTTTTAAAACCTGACTTCTTTATTTGAAACCTCTGTGCAGGCGGAGTATTAGAACAAGACAGGTACAAGTAAACAAAATTAGTTTCCACAAGGTCTTTCCTGTAATGTTGAGCGGTGCCCTATTGCACAATCATATGCAACCTATATTTTTTATGGAATTAAAAAAATGGCAACTGAGACCTGAATACCATCAGGACAAAAAGCTATCCGATAGATTTGAAATTTTTAATAAATTAATAAACGAGCTGCAGCAAAAAGAGCTGCCTGAAGAATTAACAAGTTCAATTAACCAGGATATAGACGGACTCAATACATTTTCAGGTTCGGCTAACGAACTTCTGAAACATGTTAGAAAAACACAGAGCAGGATTTTAAAAATGCTTGAAAAGCAGCTAAAACTGGTTGTTAAAAACCATTACCGTAACATGTGGCTGGCGTTTGGCATGTCTGGCCTCGGCATACCTGTTGGCGTAGCCATCGGCATGAGTGCCGGTAACATAGGATTACTTGGGTTGGGGTTTCCAATAGGCATGGGCATTGGTGTAGTCGTAGGCTCCATTAAGGATAAGAAGGCCAAAGACTCCGGCAAACAACTGGATGTGGAGATAAAATATTTAGGGGTTATAAGTTTCTGTAGTAATTAACCTTACGTGTGGAAAAATAATTCATACCAACTTTAGCAATGTAGCCGCCACCATCCCCGCCGTTTCAGTACGTAAACGGGTATTACCTAAAGCCACTGGTGAGTAATGATTATCTAAAGCCAGTTGTATTTCTTCTTTGGTAAAATCGCCTTCTGGGCCAATAAGGATTAGTTGATTAGCGGATTGGTTAATTGGTTGATTCGTTGATTGGTTGATTCGTTGATTGGAGAGTTGCTGTTTATCCGTTTCCAGGCAATGGGCTATCATTTTATGGCCTTCCAGTATTTCAAAAGCTTTAATGCTGTCGGTAAAAGAAGCAGTGGTATGCAGTACTGGCATCCAAGCCTGCTGGCTTTGCAGCATGGCGCTAATCAGGATTTGTTTCATCCTGTCGAGCCTGAAAACCTGCCTTTCGGTGCGGTGGCAGAGGAGTGGATAAATATCGGTGATGCCTATTTCGGTAGCTTTTTCCAGAAACCATTCGAACCTGGAAGCATTTTTTACCAGCGAAATGGCAATGCCAATACTATGTTCAGCCGGTGGCTGGTAAGTGATGGATTCAATGGCAACTTCGGTTTTTTTTTTGTGGGCATTGGTAATAATGGCACGGGCTATGGCTCCTTTTCCATTGGCCAATTGTACCACTTCGTCTTCCTTCATCCGCAGCACTTGTACGGCGTGGCGGCTAGTTGCTTCATCCAGCAGCAGGGTTTTGGTTTGCTGGTTCAGTTCGTCGGAAAAGAAAAAAGGAACATCCATTGAGATTTATGATTTGTGATGTGGGATGTATGAATTGATACATGATTGTGTAGAGACGCCATGTTGGCGTCTAAATCTAACCGATGAAACTGCCAGTGAGAACGCAGGGTTTTTGCAGGTTTAATAGTAGCAATTATTCGAATGGAGTCCCGTAATTCTACGGGATTTACAACGTTCGCCAATGACGCCCAATAAAGGCCCAAAAGCCGGGCTAAAAAATAAAAACCGTTGCCCGACCTGATACTTAAATCCTTTCAAACTTGAACCTTGCTCCTTGAATCCTGAACCTTAAAACAACGCATCTTCATCACTCTCCGGGAAACCTGCATCAAAATCGTCCTGCATGTCGTTCATTTTGCTGCCTTTTTGTATGTAGAGCGTGGCGCCGCCATTGTCGCCGCCCTGCTCTTCTTTGGCTAGCGGACGAAAATTTCCGCCGCTGCTAACCGGTGGCAGGCCAGGGCCGTAGCCATTGCTGCCATCGTCTTCTATAAACTTTTGTATGTGCAGCAGGGCCCGGAGTTTAATGGTTTCGAGTGCTCCATTACGGTGCTTGGCTATTTTAATTTCGGTTTCGCCACGGTTGCTTTCACCATTTTCATTTTCGGTTACGCCATAGTATTCGGGCCGGTACAGGAACATTACCATATCGGCATCCTGTTCAATGGCACCCGATTCACGTAAGTCGCTCAATTGTGGCATTTTATTACCTTCCTTTCGGCTTTCTACCGCACGGCTTAACTGGCTTAGTGCTATTACAGGCACTTTCAATTCTTTCGCCATTTGCTTTAATGCACGGCTAATGCCGCTGATTTCCTGTTCACGATTACCTCGGGCATCGCCGCTGCCACTCATCAGCTGCAGGTAGTCTATTATGATCATGCCTACCTTAAATTTATTTACCATGCGGCGGCACTTGGCCCGCAGTTCAAAAATGTTAAGGGCGGCGCTATCATCTATATAAATCGGGGCACTTTCCAATGGTTGCATCCCTTTGGTCAGCAGTTGTTTCATCTCGTAATCTTCCAGGCGGCCACGGCTTATTTTCTCCATGTGTATCTCACTCTGTGCACTAAGAATACGCTGTACCAATTGCGGGGCACTCATCTCCAGGCTAAATAACCCCACGCCTACGGGGTTAACCGGGTGTAGTGCTGCATTGCGGGCCAGGTTAAGTGCAAAAGCCGTTTTACCCACGGCCGGCCTTGCTGCAATAATGATCAGATCCGTTGGTTGGAAACCGTTGGTAACCCGATCCAGCGCTGCAAAACCACTCGGTACGCCGGTAATATCGTCCTTCTTATTACGCAACTCTTCTATTCGGCTGTAAGCTTTTGCCAGCACCGCCGGTAGTTCGTCAAAGTTCTTTTTAAGGTGGTTATTAGTTATTTCAAACAGCTTGCTTTCAGCATCGTCCAACAGATCGAACACGTCGGTGCTGTCTTCGTAAGCGTCGTGGATTACTTCACCACTGATGCGAATCAATTCCCGTTGAATAAATTTTTGCAGCACAATACGGGCATGGGCCTCTATATTAGCACTGCTTACTACCGAATTGGTAAGCTTGGTAACAAAATAGGGACCGCCTACTATGTCCAGCTCTTCTTTATACCGCAGTTCTTCCACTACGGTTAAAATATCTATAGGGCTACTCTTGGTTTGCAGGCTCTGCATGGCAGAGAATATGCGTTGGTGTGCTTCTACATAAAAGCATTGTGGTTTTAAGATTTCCACCACCGTATCAAAAGCACTTTTTTCCAGCATGATGGCACCAAGCACGGCCTCCTCCAGGTCTTTAGCCTGTGGCGGAACTTTACCATACACCATGGTACTCAAATCCACATTGGTCTTCCTGCGTTGTTTTCTGTCTTTATTTGTATTAACTATTTCCATGGCGTAAAAAGCTCCGATAAATTAGGTTTATGAAAATGGTGTGTGGTGTAATTGATTAGTCATTAGTCATTGGGTCATTTTTTCAGCCCATTATGTTGGGCAATGACCATTTACCCCATTGACAATTGACCCTTCGTATCCGGCACAAAATCTTTAAAGGCAACTTTTACACCATCAAAAATGTATGTCCATTTTCTAGGTATTTATTGCCATTACTAGCGCACCATTCCAGTCTAATTTTTATGAAAACTACTTCGCTCCCCTATCGATTTTAACGAATTGTACTTCGTTAAGGGCGTCGAAGATAACAGGAAAAGGATGAGGTTAAAGAAGCATTTTTTGTATTAATTTATTCATATCCCGGTGCACCTGTCATCCACACTTTTTGGGTGTTTTCCACTATTTTAATGCCCTTGTCCCCAAAATAATAAATATTTCCGCCAATTACCCACGTTTATTAACAACGCTATGTGGTAAAATATAAATCCTGTTTTAGCCGGTTTTTCGAAACCTTTTTTCTATTAACATGGCACTTTTTTTAGATAAAGCAGTGGCAGCAAGGGTTTCAGAAAAACCGATTCATTTATAAGTAGCAAAAAGCTATTCGTCCCATAATTTTATACCGTTACAACACTAACATAATCCTTTAAAAATTAGTATCTCCATGAAAAAATATCTTCTGTTATTGGTGATTATCTGTTTTACAAAAAATGGCCATACTCAGGAAAACCCCCGGTTTTGGGACGAGGTACAGACCATCAAGCAATTTGACAACATGTATGCCGCACCAAAAAATTCCATCCTGTTTGTAGGAAGCTCTTCCATCAGAAAATGGGACGATGTGGAAATAACTTTTGCCAAAAAGAAAGTGATGAACAGGGGAATAGGGGGCTCGGTTATCAATGATATAATGAGGTATGCCGATGATATCATTTTCCCATACAAGCCCCGCCAGATCGTAATCTTCGTAGGCGAAAACGATTTGCCCGACGAAGCCAGTACACCCGATTCTATCCTTAACAGAACCCAGCGTTTATTTACACTTATCAGGAGTAGATTACCCAATGTGCCCATTGTGTACATCTGTTTTAAACCCAGCCCAAGCCGTGAAAAATATTTGCCCAAAGCCATTGCTGCTACCCAACTAATTAAAGATTACCTGCAAGCAGATGAAAACACCGTTTTTGTAGATGTACTAAACGCCATGCTTACCAAAGAAGGCAAACCCATGCCCGAATTTTTTGGCCCGGACATGCTACACATGAATCCAAAAGGCTATGCCCTTTGGGAGAAACTGATAAAGAAGCATTTGATTAAAAAGTAAATGGAGGCCTCACCCCCGCCTCTCCTGGCGGAGAGGAGCCAAAGCCAGTTGCTGAAAAGACACCTTTCAAAATAAAACAGAACCGCTCACACAGAGTTACCCTTCAAAGGGATAGCTTGTCACGATTTTTTCGGGAAAATGGGACGGGAATAATGCCCCCAACTAAAATTGAAGACTCGAAAACAAGCAGAGGCCTCACCCCCGCCTCTCCTCCCGGAGAGGAGCCAAAGCCAGTTGCTGAAAAGACACCATTCAAAGAAAAAAAGAACCACTTACACAGAGGCACCCTTCTCCTATCGGAGAAGGGACGGGGATGAGGCCCACAACCAAAATACAGCACTGCCTAAGTACAACAATATAAGCCGCCACGATAAAAGCCCAATAGTATTACTACACCTGAACGGAGCGTCGCCAATGTCGCCCAATCATTATTTTAAAGCTGGTATCCAAAAAATAAATTCCACTAATTGTTTCAGTTCTGCCACATCAAAGTTGCTATTCGTATTTTCGCCCAATACAGCAAAGCACATGACGATTAGTTACAATTGGTTAAGCGAATATTTA
>JAYUTQ010000524.1:0-2852 GCA_043755055.1 Chitinophagaceae bacterium
AAATAAAACTGATGCAAACAGAAACGACAAAAACACATTGGGAAAAAATATACACTGAAAAGCAGGCTAATGAAGTGAGCTGGACACAGGATGTACCCAAAACATCTCTTAGCTTCATTAACTCGTTTAACCTTGATAAAAGTGCTGCCATTATTGATATTGGTGGCGGCGATAGTAAGCTGGTTGATCATTTATTGAAGGTAGGATTTAAGAATGTAACGGTGCTGGACATATCGGAAGCGGCACTGGAAAAAGTAAAGAGAAGACTGGGCCGTAAGGCTGAAAAGGTTAATTGGATTGTGGCAGATATAAATGATTACCAACCACCTCAACAGTATGATGTGTGGCACGACAGGGCGGCATTTCACTTTCTTACAACAAAAAACCAAGTGGCACACTACCTCTCAATAACCGAACAATCGCTTTCAAAAAACGGCTATGTAACAATTGGTACATTTTCTGAAAGTGGTCCCGAAAAGTGCAGTGGATTGCCTGTAAAACAGTACAGTGAAAAATCACTGAGTACTCAACTTAACAAACATTTTAAAAAAATAAAATGTATAAATGAAGATCATGTAACACCATTTAATACAAAACAGAATTTTTTATTTTGTTCCTTTAGAAAAAAAGGCACATGACCAATAATATTAAAACATGTGGGTAGGGTGAAGGGTAAGGGGTTGTAGCAATACAGCCCCTTTTAAACACATTTTGAATTACGTCTTTGCAAGACCAACTTACTTTGTAACCCATCGAATTAGTACAGCATTTTTATTAAAGCATTACTACTTACAAACACAATATTAATTTAGCTATTTAAACTTATAAAATATGGCTCATTGGTTTACAGCACCCTGGCCTTGGTATGTGGCTGGTGTTTTGATTGGATTAACAGTACCTGCATTATTGCTGATCGGCAACAAATCGTTTGGCATATCATCGTCGCTGCGGCACATATGTGCTGCTTGCATGCCAGCTAAAATTCCTTTTTTTAGTTATGACTGGAAAAAAGAAAAATGGAACCTGTTTTTTGTAGCAGGCATCTTGTTGGGAGGTATTATTACGGTTACATTTTTAAGTAATCCATCACCAATAGATATTAATCCAAAAACGGTGGCACAATTGCAGCAACTTGGTGTTACTGATTTTGAACACCTGATGCCTGCCGACATTTTTAGCTGGCAAAATCTCTTAAGCTTAAAAGGATTTATGTTTTTTGTAGCTGGTGGTTTTCTGGTAGGTTTTGGTACAAGGTATGCAGGTGGCTGCACAAGTGGTCATGCCATTATGGGGCTTAGTAATTTACAATGGCCATCGTTTGTTGCTACCATTTGTTTTATGATTGGTGGATTTATTTCCGCATGGTTTATCGTTCCAATGCTTTTAAAATTATAATGAAAAATGAAGAACACAATAATAGAAAATACTGTTGCACCTACTGCCGAACCAATAGAATGCGAAGCACCCAATTTACAGATACAAAAAGAAAGCAATTTTTCGCAAATTAAATATCTGGTGCTGGGAGTAGCCTTTGGTATTGTATTTGTAAAGGCCGAAATCATCAGCTGGTTTCGCATACAAGAAATGTTCAGGTTACAATCATTTCACATGTATGGTGTTATAGGCACTGCCGTAATTACGGGTATGATTTCAATCTTTCTTATCAGAAAATTTAAGATAAAAACGCTGGGTGGCGAGGAAGTAAAAATTGCTCCTAAAACGTTCAATAAAGGGCAAGTGTATGGCGGACTTATATTTGGGATCGGCTGGGCTATTACCGGTGCATGCCCGGGGCCACTATTTGCACAAATAGGCAGTGGCTTTACGGTTGTAATTGTTACCTTTCTAAGTGCTGTTGCCGGCACCTGGGTGTATGGATATTTGCAGCCGAAATTGCCACACTAATTTAAAAACATAACCAGATGTCTGCCCCAAATAAAATACCAACTTACAGTATTTGCAACCTGATGGGTGCCAATAACTGTGTTGCCGAAATTTTAGTCCGCAGGCTCAGTGATCATGTCTATAAACTGAATCATTTCCATTTGCCGCACCGGCATTCATTTTACCAGATACTCATTTTTACAAAAGGCAGCGGCACCCATACGATAGATTTTAATACCTATACCATAGAACCCGGGCAGGTCTATTTTTTGGCCCGCGGCCAGATACATAGCTGGGCATTGGATGCAGCTACAGATGGATTTATCATAAATTTTAATGAAACATTTTTTACTGCGGTTTGCTATAATCCTCATTTTTTGAATGAGTTTCCTTTTTTTAATATCATTAGCGGCAAAAGCATGATGCAGTTGAAAAAAAATCAACTGCAGGATATCGTTACACTGGTAGAAAAACTGCTGGAAGAATTTAATGGTGATGAGGATTTCAAGAACGATTTGCTCCGTGCTTTTCTATTGCAATTGCTCATCCATTTTGTCCGTAACTGTCGCCCCGATGGATTGACCAAGACAAACAAACATCATTATTTACTGCTACGCAATTTTGAGAAACTGGTGGAGCAGCATTATAAAGAGAAGAAGTTGCCCAGAGAGTATGCAGAAATACTTTTTGTAACGCCTAACCACCTTAACACCATGTGTACCACCACTGCAGGTAAAAGTGCAGGTGAACTGATACGGGAAAGGGTACTGCTGGAAGCTAAGCGATTATTAGTAAACAGCCAGCTCAGCATTGCCGAAATAGGCTACCAGCTTAGTTTTGAAGACAATGCCTATTTCAGCCGTTTTTTTAAAAAATACACAGCCGAAACCCCTGAGGCTTTTAGAAAAACACATAAAGTTTAACTCCCATTTTATTACGTTACGACTATACTACTTTTATATTGATAT
>JAYUTQ010000525.1:0-2851 GCA_043755055.1 Chitinophagaceae bacterium
GGCATACCTGCTGCATTGTAAATTTGTTTTCTTACAAAAAAGCTATTGGGCTGAAAACCTACTGAATGAATCTGAATGGTGTTACCTGTTCCGCCGGAAATTCCACCTGTTGGGTTACCCTTAAATGATGGATCGTTGTTCAAAAGCAAGTTGGTAATCTCAGGGTTCACATAAGTGAAGTTGAAACCGAAATCCCACTGGAAATTTTTGGTTTTAAATGGCGTAGCATTCAATGTAAACTCCACACCCTGGCTTTCGATATTACCCACATTGGTAAGTAACTGATTGCTAAAGTTGGTTCCCAAAGCTACAGGTACTACAGAAAGCAGGTCTTTTGTTTTGCGGTAAAATACATCTACTGAACCGCTGATTCTGTTGTTTAAAAAACCAAAATCTATGGCTGCGTTAATGTTGGTTGTGGTTTCCCATTGCAGGTTTGGATCGTAAGCTGCAGGGCGGTACAAGCCAATAAAATTATTGCCTAACTGATACTGTGCCTGATTGTTACTGGCACTATACCTTGACAGATAGCCATAATAATCTATACCATCCTGCTGGCCGGTAACACCGTAACCAACACGTAATTTAAGATCGCTAACCGCCTTT
Source organism: Chitinophagaceae bacterium (assembly GCA_043755055.1). GTDB lineage: Bacteria > Bacteroidota > Bacteroidia > Chitinophagales > Chitinophagaceae > JAZKFT01. The sequence goes on from JAYUTQ010000525.1 coordinate 607, forward strand.
GAATTGCGTAGGAAATTTTCTTCGCTAACCCTCCATGCAAAAGCTGCACTTGGGAAAACGCCCCAACGGTTGTCTTTAGAAAACTTGGAAGAACCATCCGTACGTACGGTACCCGTAAGCACATATTTATTAGCTAACGTGTATATTAAACGGCCATAGTAAGAAAGCAATGTGTACTGGCCTTCGCCTGTGGCAAACACCGGTGTGTTAATGATAGATTTATCAAAACGACGATCGGGGAAGTTGGTGGTTTTAATCAGGAAATCCTGATAGCCGGTACCTGCTGTAAAATCTACACGGCTGTTAATGCCTTTAAATTCTCTGGCATAGTTCAGGTAGAAATCCATCAACAGGTTTTGGCGGGTTTGGTCGTATTCGTTATTTACACCACCAGAGTTTACCACCACATTGTTTACAATATTTCTGCGGCGATAAGCGCTTGGTGCACTATCACTCACAATGGTGGTTCCTCCTCCATTTTGTATATCATAACCCACATTCAGATTGGCACGAAGGCCTTTTATAAATGGCAATGTATAATCTAACTGAAGGTTACCAATGCTGCGTAAAACTTCACTGTTATTATCGCTCATTTCCAGCAAACTAACCGGATTGGTAGGGCTAAGGTCTGTAGGCGGTGCACCCAACTGACGGGGGTCAATGTATGTAAAAAATCCACCAAACCTTGGGCTGTTAACCCTTACCGGTTGGGTAGGATCAAAAGTGGTAGCACCACCAATGGCACCTTCGTTTGCAAAGCGGTTGGTAGTTCTGGCACCTTTTAAATTAAAATCTACTTTCAGTTTGTCTTTAAAAAATTTAGGGCTCAGGTTAAAGCCTAAAGTCTGGCGTTTAAAGTTGCCGGTTCTTAGCATTCCATCCTGGTTTAAAAAACCACCCGAAATCCTGAAAGGCAGTTTACCATCTAATAAGGCACCGGATGCACTTAAATTCACATCCTGACCCAAAGCAGTTTTATAAATTTCATCCTGCCAGTTGGTATTGGCTGTACCAAGTTTGGCCATATCTGTTTGGCCAACGCCTTTGCGACCCACAATATCCCTGATCTGGTCAGCAGATAAAACTTCTACATTACCGGGATTGGTTTGTGCAAAAAACTGGGAACTGAAATTGTATTTTACCTTACCCCTGCTACCTTTTTTGGTAGTAATTAAAATAACACCGTTAGAAGCCCTGGAGCCATAAATAGCGGCAGCAGAAGGATCTTTAAGAATCGTAAAATTCTCGATGTCGTTAGGGTTAATCATATTTAACGGATTGGACGAACCTGAAACACCACCATCTACAGGTACACCATCTATAACAATGAGTGGATCGTTACTGGCATTTAGCGATGCACCACCACGAATACGGATGGTACTGCCCGAACCGGGTGCACCGCCGTTGGATGTGATTTGTACACCGGCTACTTTACCTGTTATTAACTGTTCGGGGCTTTGTAAAGCTCCCTTCACAAAATCTTTTACCCCAACAGATGCTACAGCACCGGTGAGGTCTTTTTTGCGCTGGGTACCATAACCTACTACCACTACTTCGTTAAGGTTGGCAGAGGTTTCTACCATTACTGCATTAGTGGTTACGCCGCCCACTTTTATTTCCTGCAAGCCAAAGCCTGCAGAGGAAGCAATAAGTGTAGTAGCACTGGCAGGTACCTTAATGGAGTACATACCATTGGCATCGGTTTGTGTTGCCAATTTGGTACCCTTTACGGTAATGGTAACTCCGGCCAGTCCGGCACCCGTTTTAGAATCAGTTACCGTTCCGGTAACCACTTTGTCCTGAGCTATTACTGCCATGCTGATCAGCAATAATGCAGGCAGGACAATGGCTTTCAGCAATCGTTTGAAAATCATGATCTACAGTTTTGGTTTTTGAAATGGTATTTATTGAAAAGTTCTGGTTTAAATTTTCTGCTTTAAGCCGTGCTTGGTGTCCTAACAACCACCTTTTTAAGCGGTCTCTATTTTATCCGGCCTCTTCTATCTTTCGGCTTCGGCCTCATCCCCGCCCTTCTCCTTGCTGAGAAGGGTGACCCCCGGCGGTGTGGTTTACAAATTCATAGCCGGGGTTTTACTTCATTCTGTTACTCTTATTATTCTTTCCTATTGGCCAATGGCCATTGACTAATGACCAATGACTAATTATGAGTTACAGCACTAAAAATTTGTCTATTCTTCTTTTACCGTTTACTTCAAATCTTAAATGGTAGTTACCTTTTGGCAAA
>JAYUTQ010000526.1:0-2850 GCA_043755055.1 Chitinophagaceae bacterium
AGAAACTGACCTAAAAATTTTTTGAGCGGGGTAATAATCAGTATATCATCTTTAACACCTACAAAAAAAACAACAAGGCAGGATGCCACTATGTATTGGAAAGAAGTATAGTTACCCTTAAAAGGTATGGTAACGAGCATCGTCATCATAAAACCGGCAAAAATGCCAAGGCCACCTAAAGAAGGTATTGGCTTTTTATGAATTTTACGCTCATCCGGCACATCAAACAGATGCTTTGCCTCGGCTATATAAATAATTGCCGGTATAGCATAAAATGTGATGCCGAATGCTAGCAAAAGGCTAATGATCAACTCAATCATAAACAGATTTTTACCAAAAAAACTTAATAAAAAGACAGGGTCAAATTATTATCATAAGCCTTTTAGAATTAGATAAAATTAATTTCGGTTATTTTTTTGGCAACAAAAGAGTGGGCAAAGTACAACATGCACCCCATATGTACAAAATTGTGTTAACAATTTCTCGTTATCAATGAGCAGGATAGTAGCAAACAATTAGATTTGCTGGCAAACTATTAAAAATATGACTACCCTACAGGAAACTGCAAGCCAAATTAGAAGAGACATTGTAAGAATGGTACATGCCGTACAAAGTGGCCACCCCGGCGGTTCTTTAGGCTGTACTGATTATCTCACAGCATTGTATTTTAAAGTAATGAACCATACACCCGTACCCTTCGATATGGATGGTAAAGGGCAGGATTTGTTCTTTTTAAGCAATGGTCATATTTCTCCGGTATTTTATTCGGCACTTGCCCGTAGTGGTTATTTTGAGGTTTCCGAATTAGCCACCTTTCGCAAACTGAACAGCCGCCTGCAGGGACACCCAACCACCCATGAACACCTGCCTGGCATACGCATTGCAAGTGGCTCTTTGGGGCAGGGTATGAGTGTGGCTATTGGCGCAGCCCTTACTAAAAAAATGAATGGGGATAACAGCATTGTATATAGCCTGCACGGCGATGGCGAACTAGACGAAGGCCAAAACTGGGAAGCTATTATGAGTGCTGCCCACCTGAAAGTGGACAACCTGATTGCTACCATCGACTGGAACGGACAGCAGATAGATGGCCCAACGGATAAAGTAATGTTTCTGGGAGATTTGGCCGCAAAATTTGAAGTATTTGGCTGGCAGATCGTACACCTGGGAAAAGGTAATGATATGGATGAAGTAGTAGCTGCACTGGAAAAAGCCAAAAGCATGACAGGACAAGGCAAACCCACTGTGGTACTAATGAAAACCGAAATGGGTGCCGGAATAGACTTTATGATGGGCAGCCACGAATGGCACGGCATTGCCCCCAACGATGCACAACTGGCAACAGCACTGGCCCAATTACCTGAAACACTGGGAGATTATTAGGGAAAAGGATTGGTTACAATTGAAATTTTGGTATAAAAACTACAAAAGGCCGTCAACGTAAATTGATGGCCTTTTGTAGTTCTTGTGTAAGTTTTAATGGGCAGCACCCATACCTATTTGTATAATTCAAATGTTATAGGTATCAGCTGGCTGTAGGCCAGCTCTGTAGAAAAGTGTCATTCCTTTTCACAGGTTTGGGCGTAGCCCAAAATTGATTTTTCAAACTAAAGTTCTACTAACAGGGCTGGCCTACAGCCAGCTTATGCATAATGGATAAAATGAAGTATCAAATTTACATTATCTACAACTCATAAACCACCGCCTCATAAGGTTTCAACTGCCCATTAATTGATGGCGTGGCCATATTGCTGATCAATACTTTTGAAACGCTTACGTTGATGCCGGTATTTACATTGGCAGGTTGGCCGGTAAAGTTGAGCAATACCAATACTTTTTTGCCATTCAGTTCTCTGGTGTAGGCGTACACGTTGGGGTTGGCTTTATCCAGCAGGGTATATTTTCCATATACGAGTATGGGGTTTTCTTTCCGTACTTGTACCATTTTTCTAAAATAGTTTAGGCAGCTATTAGGGTCATTTTCCTGAGCGGCTACATTTATGGTGGTATAGTTGGGGTTGGTTTTTAGCCATGGCTTGCCGGTGGTAAACCCTGTATTTACGCTGCTATCCCACTGCATGGGCGTACGGCCGTTATCCCGGCAACTAAATTTTACGTTCTCCATAAATTTTTGCAAATCGCCGCCAATATTTTTCTGGTGCTGGTACTCATTAAGGGTTGCCACATCGTTATAATCTTCCATTTTTTCAAAACCGGCATTGGTCATACCTATTTCATCGCCGTAGTAATAATAAGCGGTGCCACGCATACTCATTAAAAATGTTGTCAGCATTTTAGAAGACAGTTCTCTAAATTCCGGTTTGTCATTTCCAAAACGGCTTACAAGCCTTGCCTGATCGTGGTTGGCCAAGTATATAGATAGCCAGCCATTAATGGCAAAGGCACTATCCCATTTGCTGAATATTTCTTTTAATTTTAGCACACTGTAGCCATCTTTTTTGGCAATATCCACAGCCTCAAAAGCATACGCCATGTCCAGTTCTTTGCGGTCGGCATCTACCAGGTTATGGGCGTCTTCTAAAGTGTTGCCGGCACCTTCGGCCACACTCATAACATCGTATTTGCTAAATACCTCCCGGTGCATTTCCTGTAAATATTCATGCAGGTGGGGTGCCATAGAATAGTAAGGCATAAAATTCTTTTCGAACCCAACCGGAAAGGCGGGAAATGTAGTGTCTTTAGCAGCAAAACCAAAAGCATCCAGCCTAAAACCATCTATGCCTTTATCGCACCAAAACTTCATAATATCGTACACTTCCTGCCGCAGCTTTGGGTTTTCCCAGTTAAGGTCGGGCTGTTTCTGGCTAAAATAATGCAGGTAATAAGCAT
>JAYUTQ010000527.1:0-6368 GCA_043755055.1 Chitinophagaceae bacterium
GTGCCCGGTGTTACACAAACCGCATCTTCTTCATCGCTTTTCGGTTTCCATCCTGATAATTTAGCCTTCATTAAAATAAATAAGTCGGATGAAGGAATAGCGGCTGATAATTTTTATGTAGATGCTGATTTTATTCCAGTCATGGGATTACAGATAATAGCTGGTAAGAATTTTCATTTGGCAAATAACACAAGCGGGAGTTCTGTGATTTTAAACGAACGGGCTGCAAAAAGTGCAATGTTTCAAAATCCTGCCGATGCTGTAGGTAGGATGATATTTATTAACGATACTACTTCGGCGATAGTGACAGGAGTCGTAAAAGACTTTAACTACCTGAATCCAAAACATCCAATTGGTAATTTAACACTGGTGTATGCACCTGAACGAAGCCAATACCTGGCAGTAAACGTACTCCCTCAAAGTAGCAGCACTGTTGTTGCAGCTGCACAACTTCTATTCAAAAAATTGTATCCCCAAACTTCTTTTACCTATAGCTGGTTAGACAAAGAATTAAAAAGCCTGGGAGCAAAATCGGATGAGTTTTCCATCGTGGCATTTCTTGCAGTAATGGCAATAGCCATTGCATGCTTAGGGTTATTGGGGATAGCTACCTACACCGCAAGGATTCGTCAAAAAGAAATAGGTATTAGAAAAGTAATGGGCGCAAGTGTAAAAGCAATTGTAATCCTGCTGTCGAAAGACTTTGTAAAATTATTATTGATAGCATGCTTGGTTGCATTACCTGCTGGGTATTTTCTCAGTAGCAGCTTTCTCCGTGAATTTGCCTACAGGATAAACCTAGGCTGGGAGATACTACTATTCAGTCTCCTGCTTATCCTGATACTTGGCATGTTAACTATATGCTCGCAAACTTTAAAAGCTGCATTAGCAAACCCGGTAAAAAATTTACGAACAGAATAAATTCAACTATGCTAAAAAATTACGTCAAAATAGCCTGGCGAAATATTTGGAAAAACAAACTGTTTTCGGCCATTAATATTTTTGGGTTGTCAATTGGTTTGGCTTGTTGCATCCTGATGTTTTTGCTTATTCAGCACGAATTGAGCTATGATAAATTCAATACGCAGGCTAAGAATATTTACCGCATTACTTCGGTGATGGATGGTATAGATGGCAAAAGCAATCTCGCTGTAACGCCTGCTCCCTGGGCGCCACTGATGAAAAAGGATTATCCCGAAATAAAAAATTTTGTACGGTTATTGAAAGACGAAAAAGCTACTGTTGGCCAGCCTGGCCAGCAACACTACTACGAAAATGATTTGTTGTACAGCGACTCTACTTTCTTCGATGTTTTTTCTTTTTCACTTTCTACGGGTAATCCAAAGCTTGCATTAGAGCAACCAAACAGTATTATACTTTCTAAAGAAACCGCAACAAAATATTTCGGGGAAGCAAATCCAATTGGCAAAACATTGGAGATAAATTCTTTTGGCAGAAACTTTAATGTACAGGTTACAGCCGTTGCCAATAGTATTCCTTCTAACTCGCATTTTAAATTCAATGGCGTTATTTCTTTGCAAACGCTCGGCGACTTAAATAGTCTTTGGTCATTCCACATGTTTCAAAGCTATGTGCTTGTCAATAGCACCGCATCGAAAGCAGCACTTGAAAAAAAGTTTGTCGGGTTTGTAAATAAATATATCATCAACAACCCGGCTGCCGATGGCAAACAGGATATTTTTCTTCAACCGCTTACTTCTATTCACCTGCATTCGGCAATGACTGGAGAAATTGGAACGAATGGCAGTGCTACTTATGTGTATGTGTTTACGGGTATAGCCTTGTTCATTTTATTAATTGCCTGCTTCAATTTTACTAATCTTTCTACGGCTCGTTCCATAGCAAGAGCAAAGGAAGTTGGTTTACGAAAAGTAGTAGGTGCCGAACGCCGCCAACTGATAGCACAATTTTTAGGCGAAACAACTTTGCTGGCTGTTATTGCATTGATTCTCGCTATTATTATCGCCACTATTGCATTGCCGGTTTTCAATCGTCTTTCACAAAGGGAGTTAAATCTTTTTGATGGAAATAATTACGGATTACTTCTCTTATTGATTGGCCTCGTTTTGTTTGTAGGGCTGCTTGCTGGTATTTATCCGGCCACCGTTCTTTCTTCTTTTAAACCGGTGGAAGTATTGAAAGGTAAATTTCAAAAAAGTAGTAAGGGCATAGCTTTTAGAAAAGTGCTGGTGACGTTTCAATTTGCAATTTCAATTGCTTTGGTGGCCGGTACTATACTTGTTTTTGAGCAACTAAAATTTTTACAAACAAAAAAATTAGGGTTCGATAAAGATAATGTTGCTATCATATCCCTTCCCAGGGATACTGATTCTGCTAAGCTGCAATCCCTGAAACTTTCATTGTTGAACCACCCTTCAGTAACTTCTGTTGCCGCCGCTTCTTCGGTACCTAATGCAACCATTCCGGTAAACCTTGTAAACGATGGAAGTGTTGATTTACAAAAAAGTTCTTCTATGCAGATGTTGTTTACCGATAACGATTTCATCAGCACAATGAAAATGAAAATCGTTGCGGGAAGGGATTTTTCAGAAAGCTATGCAACGGATAAAACCGAAGGCTTTGTACTGAATGAAGAAGCAGTGAAAAAATTGGGCTGGAAAAATGCAGCACAGGCAATAGGCAAAACCTTTCAATGGGTGCAGCCCAACGTAGTTTTAAAAACCGGAAAAATAATTGGTGTTGTACAGGATTTTAATATCACGCCGCTCAAGTCGCCCGTGCAACCATTGGTTATGCATTATTTTCCGGGACGCTTTCAATACTTATACGTTCGCTTTAATAGTTCAACCGGGAATAATGCCATAGCTACAGCAGGAGAAAAATTCAAAGCATTATATCCCACTCAATTTTTTGACTACAATTTTTTAGACGACACACTTAATGCCCTGTATGCAAGCGAACAAAAGCTGAGTAAAATTTTTGGCTACTTTTCTTTTCTTGCCATATTGATTGCGTGTTTGGGCATACTTGGTCTTTCGCTTTATTCCATACAACAACGCACTAAGGAAATAGGTATTAGAAAAGTGCTTGGTGCAAGTGTTATGAGCATTACCCCTGAATTGATGAAAGAGTTTTTTAAGCCGGTGCTTATAGCGGCCATCATTGCTACGCCGGTTGCATGGTACGGCATCAGCAAATGGCTTGAAGATTTTGCTTACCATATTGAAATCAATTGGCTGGTATTTGTATTGAGCGCCGTTATCGTTTTTATGGTGGCGATATTGACAATGAGTTTCCAGGCTATTAAAGCCGCAAAAGCAAACCCCGTTAAAAATTTACGAACAGAATAAAACATCTATTATGAAAAAGACATTGCTTCTCTCTATGCTGATGGCTTTCATTGCATTCAATTGTATTAGCCAGGAACTTACTGCTAAAGAAAAAGCAAACGACATGGCCAAAAATGTTTTCAGCAAATCCAAGCACATGAAAAAAGAAGTGAATGGAGTGGTGGTTGAAAAGAAAAAGGTCATTGAATCTACTCCCGTTGCCACAACCGATTTGAGTTTTTACCAAGGCAATTACTGGTATCACGATTTGAGCTATAAAATGGAAATACGCCTTGCGGCAGATAACTCTTTGCTGGCAACACTAAGCATTCCCGGCAAGCCCGATGTGCAACTCAAAAATCTTGTGGTGAAAGATGCTTATTTCTCCGCAATAAAAATTTCCGACGACGGCTCTCAGGAAAGATGGGAGGGAGCCTTCATTAATAAGTCCGATGATGGCAATATAGAATTTGGGTTGGGAATAAAACTTTCAAATCCTATTCAGTTAAGCGGAGGACTTCACTTGACAAAAGCGTTCTTTAAAAAAGTCTCTCCCTAAATCTTTTTTGCCATCACCCTAAAAAATTTTTATGCTAAAGAATTACATCAAAATAGCTTTTAGAAATCTTTGGAGAAATAAAGGTTTTTCCTTCATAAATATTTTAGGCCTTGCCTTAGGAATAGCTTGCAGCGTATTGATTTTTCTTTGGGTGACCGACGAGCGCAGTGTTGATGCTTTTCATAAAAACAAAACCCAACTCTATACTTTGTACGAAACACAGTTTTACGACGGTAAAATTGAGGCTGCCCGTTCTACACCAGGCGTATTGCCTGCAGAATTAAAAAAAGTTTTTCCGGAAGTGCAGTACGCATCGGGCTTTGCATCCGCCGAAGAAAATACGTTTCAGGCCGGTGATAAAAAGATTAAGCAAAACGGCAATTATGCAGGTGCTGATTTTTTCCAAATGTATAGCTACCCTTTGTTGCAGGGCACTCCGCAATCGGCATTGAGTTCAATTGAAAGCATAGCCATTTCACGGAAGATGGCAGAGAGTTTTTTTAACAGCCCGCAAAACGCTATCGGGGAAACCATTCGTGTTGGTGATTTAAAGGATTTTAAAGTAACAGCCGTTTTTGAAAACCTGCCGGAGAATTCTTCTGCAAAGTTTGACTACCTGATTAATTGGGATGCGTATTTAGAATTTAATGAGTGGGCGAAAGATTGGGGGAACAACGGCCCGCAGACACACATCATGTTACAGCAAGGCGCCAACGCCAACGCTTTTAATACGCACATTAAAAACTTTATAGAAAAGTACAACAACCAGCGGGATAGAGGTGTAGGCATTGAGTTAGCCATTCAACGTTCTGATGAAACATACCTTCATTCCAATTTTACAAATGGTGTAATTGCCGGCGGACGCATTGAGTACGTGAATATTTTCACGATAGTTGCAATGGTTATATTGTTGATAGCCTGTATCAATTTTATGAATTTGACCACTGCCCGTTCTGTTAAGAGAGCAAAAGAAATCGGCATAAGGAAAGTTGTAGGGGCAATGAAAAGCTCATTAAGGTTACAGTTTATTGGCGAAGCAATTTTTATCACTTTTTGTGCTGCCCTCACTGCTTTATTACTTGTTGTCATTTTTCTGCCAGCCTTCAACAGCCTCACAGGTAAACAGATAGAAGTGCCTGTAAATAATTTTATTTTTTGGGCAAACATTGCGGGCCTTGTTGTACTCACCGGGTTAATTTCCGGCAGCTATCCTGCATTGGTCTTATCATCCTTCAAGTCCATCAATGTTTTAAAAGGCGGGCCGAAATTCAGTAACAGTGCAATTTTCTTTCGCAAAGGATTAGTGGTTTGCCAGTTTATTTTATCCATTGTTCTTATCCTGGCAACTATCGTGGTTTCAACACAGGTGGACTATATAAAAACAATTAACCTGGGGTACGACCGTGAAAACCTTGTGTATGTTCCTTTAGAGGGAAGCCTTCCACTTAAATACGGCGTGTTTAAAAACAAAGCTTCTAAAATACCTGGTGTTACAAGTATTACCCGCATGTCGCAGTCACCAACGCTTATTCAAAGTTCGACGGGTGGCGTTGACTGGATTGGAAAAGACACAACGGTGAACATAGAATTTACGCAAGCCTCAGCCGGGTATGATTTTATAAAAACAATGAACGGTAAAATAATACAGGGCCGTGATTTTTCTAAAGACTTTGCAACGGATTCGGTCGGCTATATTCTCAATGAAGAAGCTGCCAAACGAATAGGTTATAAACAATCTATCGGGCAGCCGTTGACTTTTTGGGGACGAAAAGGAACCATCATCGGCGTGATGCAAAACTTTCATTTCAATTCGTTACACGAGCAAGTGCAACCCATGATTTTGCGCTACGGTGAAGCAGAAACTTATGGCGTTGCTCTTTTACGAATTGAAGCGGGAAAAACAAAAGAAGCATTAGAAGGGTTACAAAATATTACCAAAGAACTCAATCCTGCCTTCCCGTTCGTCTATCAATTTTCCGATGAGGAATACACCAAACTATATAACAGTGAGCAGGTAGTTAGCCGCCTTGCTAACTACTTTGCCTTTCTTGCCATTTTTATTTCATGCCTCGGTTTATTGGGCCTTGCTGTGTTTACGGCGCAACAACGTTCCAGGGAAATCGGCATTCGCAAAGTACTGGGTGCTTCGGTTGGTTCCTTGTTCGGGTTGTTGTCGAAACAATTTCTTGCCCTCGTTTTTATAGCTTTTTTAATTGCTGTACCAATTGCCTGGGGCGTTATGAGCAATTGGCTTCAGGATTATGCTTACCGGATAACTATTTCGTGGTGGATGTTTTTGATTGCCGGTGCATTTGCTGTTGCTATTGCTTTAATCACGGTCAGCTTTCAGGCCATAAAGGCAGCCACTGCTAATCCAGTAAAAAGCTTGAGAACAGAATGAGATGGTGAGTGGTGAGATGGTGAGTTGTGAATGGTGAGTTGTGAATGGCGAGTAGTGAGTTGTGAGTGGTGAGTGGTGATTGTTCTTTAGTACACAT
>JAYUTQ010000528.1:0-2847 GCA_043755055.1 Chitinophagaceae bacterium
GCCGAAACGCAACGCCTTGCAGCCTTTGCCAAAAACCTTGGCCTTGAAATTTTATTGGAACTGCACGACGCAGAAGAACTCGGCCATGTATGCGACGAAGTAGATTTGGTGGGCATCAATAATAGAAATTTAAAAACCTTTGAAGTAAATTGGCAGCATTCCATAAACCTTGCCGCCAGGCTGCCAAAAGACAAATTGAAAATAGCCGAAAGCGGCATCCATAGCGTAGAAACGCTGCTGATGTTGCAACAAAACGGCTTCGACGGTTTTCTCATTGGCGAAAACTTTATGAAGCACAACGACCCAACGATTGCCTTTGCCGCATTTGTAAAAGACCTAAACGCCAAAAATTCATGAGAGTAAAAGTGTGTGGCCTCACCCAAATAGAGCAGCTACGCCAGTTAGACGAACTCGGCGTAACATTTGGTGGCATGATTTTTTACCCCAAAAGCCCACGTTTTGTGCTAAAACACATGAACAGCATGGAGGTAAAAAAGTATAAAGGCAAGATTAATAAAGTGGGCGTTTTTGTAAACGCTACCTACGACGAAATCATGAACCATGCCGATAATTTTGGCCTCCACATGGTACAGCTACATGGCGATGAAACACCCAAATTTTGCGAACGCCTCAGCGAACAGTTAGAGGTCATTAAAGCATTCCGCATCGGCCCCGACGACCCTATAGATTTTAAAATCCGCCACTATGAAGAAGTCTGCGATGTGTTCCTGTTCGACACGGCCGGCGAAACCTATGGTGGAACCGGCCGAAAGTTCGATTGGAATGCCCTCCACGCCACCGGCATTAACAAGCCCTTCCTCCTTAGCGGCGGCATAGGCCCCGACGATGCCGCCACCGTAAAAAATTTCCAAAACGGCGCCAACGGCAAATGGCTTTTCGGCATCGACATTAACAGCAAGTTCGAAACAGAACCCGGCGTAAAAAATATGGAACTGGTAAAGCAATTTGTGGAGGAATTGAAAGTAGTTTAGAAGAATTATTAGCCAGAGGCAAGTACTACTATTTGGCGACATTGGCGTCGCTCCGTTCAAGTGAAATGCTACTATTGGGCATCCCCTCAATATAAACACTACTTAAAAAACTGAAAGACGTTGCTTGGGTTCGATCAATCCCTAATTACTAATCTCTAATCAACCAATCCCCAATCCCTCTCTATCTTTGCCCCATGCCCAATACAGCCAAAGAAAACATCCTAAAAAAAATACGACAGGCACTCAGCACTCCGGTACCTATACCATTTGCCGGTAGCGAGGGCAACGATAGTGTGTACCAGCCCCAGCAACAGGAGCCCGAAATAGAATTTGCCGAAAACTTTACCAAGCTACTCGGCACCTTTAGCTACTGTGCCGATGAACAGGAACTGGCAGAACAACTACAAGTGCTGGCCGAAAAGCGCCAATGGCAAAAACTCTATTGCAGGGATGGAGCCATAAAATCCATGCTGCAACAAAATAACTATAGCCCCAACTGGTTTGCCGATCTTAACACCTGCAGCATAAGCATTACCGATTGCGAATTACTTGTAGCCCGTACCGGCAGCATTGTTATGAGCAGTGGGCAAGCCAGCGGCCGCACCACAAGTGTGTATGCACCGGTGCATATTTGCATTGCCTACACCAGCCAACTGGTGTACGATATTAAAGAAGGCCTTCAAAAACTAAAAGAAAAATACACCGGCAATCTGCCGTCCCTCATCACATTTGCCACAGGCCCAAGCCGCACTGCCGACATCGAAAAAACATTGGTCGTAGGTATCCATGGGCCTAAAGAAGTGTATGTTTTTTTGGTAGAGGGATAATTATTTTGCTTGTTTACCATCGCTATTTATGACGCCTTCAGCTTTACAAAAAAATATTTATTTCCTGTCCGACTTTCACCTCGGCGCCCCCAACCCTGCTGCCAGCCTGGAAAGGGAGAAAAAAATTATCCGCTTTCTTGAAAGTATCGAAGCAAAGGCCAAAGAGATTTTTATAGTAGGCGATATGTTCGATTTTTGGTACGAGTACCGCCATGTAGTACCCAAAGGCCATGTTCGGTTATTGGGCAAATTGGCCCAGCTTACAGATAGCGGCATCCTGATCCATTTTTTTGTGGGCAACCACGATATGTGGATGAAAAATTACCTGCAACAAGAGCTCAACATCCCCGTTTATTTTGAACCGAAGGAGTTTGTATTTGCCAATAAAAACTTTTTGATAGGCCACGGCGATGGACTTGGCCCCGGTGATAAGGGCTATAAGTTGATGAAGAAAATTTTCCGCAACCCGCTATGCCAGTGGCTTTTTGGCATGTTGCCGCCGGTATTAGGCATAGGTATGGCCAATTATTTTAGCCGTAAAAGCCGTGAGGCTGTAACCGAACATGAACATGTATTTTTAGGAGAAGAAAACGAATGGCTGATTACGTATTGTAAAGAGGTCTTGGCTAAAAAACACTATGATTTCTTTGTTTTTGGTCACCGCCATTTGCCCATAGATTTTAACGTTGGTGCTAACAGCCGTTACATTAATTTAGGCGATTGGGTAAGGCATTTTACCTACGCCGTTTTTGATGGCGAAACAATAGCCCTGAAGCATTATGAATAACATGGAGCATCATTTATATCGTTTCACAAAAAGATATACTGCAAGTAATTTCATGCATATTGTTTTGTATTGCACTCTTCTTATGCCCTTGCTGTTTGTTACTGTAAAAAGTCAGGCTCAAAAAGACACGTCCATTAAACTTATCAAAACCATTACCGGAGATATTGTAGATTTTACCACAGATAATTTGGGCAATCTTTTTTTAGTTAGCGAACGGCAGCAGATAAAAAAACTCAACGAT
>JAYUTQ010000529.1:0-6363 GCA_043755055.1 Chitinophagaceae bacterium
CCAAGAATTACATTTAAAAAACATAGTTTTTCCTGTGCCCCTACTCCCCTCGAAAATTAATGGTTTATCTCCGATGTATTCCTTTGAAGGTTCTACAAAATATTTCCAAGCAGAATCCCCCATCTGCTCAGTTCTTATTTTTGAAAAAGGATTTCTATATTCCGTTGCCATTATTTTAAGTTTCTGAAGTTTTTCTTTGAATCAAATTCTTCCATCCCACAGTTTTTTTCCAAAATATTGGTAGTGTCCAATCAGGTAGTCGGTCATGTAAGATTACTGCAAAATCTAATCTTGTATAACCTAAAAAACTTACGCCCCTTGTTTTTTTTATGTTTTCAAAATACTTTATAGCCTCTTCTCTTTCATTAGTATTTTTATCCCATATAATGTTATCATCTGAAAAAACTCGATTTTTATCAGTTAATACATCACAAACGACTATTTCAATGCCTAATAATTTATTTTCAAATTTTAATTCATCTAGGTTTTTATCATATCCCAATAAAACCAAATAGTAAATTTTAATATCTAATTTTTGACAAATTATTTTCAGATTTTGAATTGCAATTGAATTCCAAAATTTTTTCAATTGTGCTCCAGAACCCACACAGTCATCTACAAATATTAATAATTTTTTTCCATTAAGCTTATCTTCTGTTACATTCCAATGGAAATCAATTTGAGATGGATTTATGTTAAATTTATGTACCAAATCACCTGTAAATATATTCCCACTTTCGCTTGGTTTCATAGAATCCAGTAATGGTATAAAAAATGATTCATTCTTCAATGAATTTACAGCTGCACTTCCTTTGCTAGAATCAATATATATGTTTTTATCCGCAATCAGTTTCTCCTTAATTATTTCTCCATAAATTTTCTCAAACAAACCATACTTAATCAGTTTTTCAATATCAATTTTTTTATAATAAACAGTATGTAATAAGATTTTAATAGCATAATATTTACCCTGAATATCTCCGTTAAAATTATCTTCTAACCAAGCACATAAATTTGAATAATTAAGGTAATCCCATTGAGACCTACAAACTACCTTAAGTTGATGAATTTTTTCATCTAGATATTGCTTATAGTTTATCATATAGCAATATCTGCTTTAATTGATGGGTACGGTTCGTAACCTTGTAAATCAAAATCTTCATATTTAAACTCAAAAATTGATTTTACATTGTTTTTTAAAATCATTTTGGGGTAAGGTCGTGGCTCACGGCTTAGTTGCAGTTTCACTTGTTCAAAATGATTATTGTAAATATGAGTATCACCAAGCGTATGCACAAATTCCCCTAACTCTAAATTGCAGACTTGTGCAATCATCATTGTTAGTAACGCATAAGAAGCGATATTGAAAGGCACCCCTAAAAACATATCTGCACTCCTTTGATACATTTGACAAGACAGTTTTCCCTCTGCAACATAAAACTGAAAAAAACAATGGCATGGAGGTATTGCCATTTTCTCAATATCAGCAACATTCCAAGCACTTACAATTATTCTACGGCTGTCCGGATTTTTCTTTAATGTTTCAATCACATTTGCAATTTGGTCAATATGCCTACCGTCAGGTACAATCCAATTTCTCCATTGAAAACCGTAAATAGGACCTAACTCACCGGTTTCATCAGCCCATTCATCCCAAATGGTAACACCGTTTTCTTTTAGGTAGCGAACATTCGTTTCTCCTTTTAAGAACCAAAGCAGTTCATAAATGATAGACTTGATGTGAATCTTTTTTGTGGTTATGAGTGGAAAACCTTCCGACAAATCATAACGCATTTGATACCCAAACACACTCTTAGTACCCGTTCCCGTCCTGTCAGACTTGGAAACACCTTTCTCAAATACATGGCGCAATAAAATTTCGTATTGATTCACTTCAAAACTGTTTATAACAAAAATATACTTTTACATCCAATTCGCTTTACAAAGAGTCGGAAACGCCGAAGTACCTTTTTCATTGTTAGTATTCTTTATAAGAGTTCCGTGTTCCACCTTTCACCACCCACGCCGCCGTTCGTTGGTATCACCAACGGCTTTCCACACCCTAACGGAACCTACAGATTTTTAACATGCAAAAAACCATTTCTTTATCAGGGTGGAGTAATGTGAGGTAGTGTTTGTGGGTAATAACACCCAACAAAGTCAGGTAAAGGCGATTGAGTGCGCCTGCTTTTACAAAATTGATGAATACCGATAGTAACATTGCCTGATTTTGAACCTAACAAAACCATAGCCACCACAGAAAAGGATTGGTTGCTGAATCAGTTTAAGCAACTGCACCAAAAAATAGACATGCTTCAAAAGCCCGGCTTATATACACAACCCTAAAGCCGGTTATCCCGTTCCACTAATAATTATATCAGCTCCGGCAGTAGCCATAACCCGTTCAGGCAGCTATTATTACAGGTTCGTTATGCTAATGGCATACCCTCAACAATGGCTGCATTGCATTAACAAACTGCTAATAACCCATACCGGGACGGGTTATAGCATCTGTTGCAAAGGGTATAACCCATTGATTAACCAGTTTGCCGCTTAGTTGTATGGGATAATAGCGCTGTAACACCTGTTTCTCATTATTGTAATAGATAATTACAGCAGGTTATTTTATACAAAAAACCCCCTTCCTTACCTGTTGTTACCATGTATAAAACATGATGAAACGGGTAGCGGAAGGGGATTGGGTTGTAAGAAGACCTGTTACCACCCACTATTACACAACGGGCGGTGCTGCCGGTGTTTCTGTCGGAGGGCGGCCACCGGGGAAGAACTGCTTCAGGTCGTTGTAAATGGCGTTCATACCGGTTACATTTTCGCCTGCTTGGTAGCGTACATTCCGGTAAATAGAAAGACTTGCCTGAAACACATCGTAGTCCAGCAGAATTTTTGTGTTCTGCACATTGTTCAAAAGCAGTTTGAGTGCGTCTTCCCATTTTTCAAGGGTGTTGCGGCTTTCGTAATCCCGCAGCATTTCGGCCTTGTCCACATGGGCGGGCATTACATTGGGGTTACTTTCGGCGTAGCCCAAAATCTTTTGCACCACCAACTTGTTCTGCTCGTTTATAGAGCCGTACAAGCGTTTTTCTTCATCACTCAGGTTGGTGCTTTTGGGGTTGATTACTGTTTTTTGGTCTGCAATGGCGTCATCTACTTTTTTGGTTTCGGCGGCGGTAAATGTTACCATGCTCAGATTTACAATGGGCATAAACTTTGTTTTTGATGTGATAAATAAATAAAACGAAATTTAAAATATAGCATATTTTTATTCAGCATATTAAATGACAACAATCAGAATAGTTTTTAACAAAAAATAAGTAATTTCAGGTGGTTCAAAAAGGTTCTGTAAACCATCAAAAAATCCACCTATCAGGCGTCAAAATGTAAGAAAGCAGGCGCCCCGAAAAAACCGGGGTGCCTACCTGTTACTTTTGTTCTAAAATTAGGGCTGCTATTGTGTAGTAACCTACCGTATAACCATCAGGCCCCAATACATCGGTTAACTGCATTAAAGTATTGTAGCAACTTAATCCCAACCCTGCCCAATTAATAAAAGCACTCTGTATATTTGAACTTTAACGATTTAGCGTATATGCATTGGTACGAAGACGAAGTAAAAAGAATTGAAGCGAAAAAAAGGAGCCTTAGTTATCAGCCCGAAATGGTTTTCTATGGAAGCTCTTCCATTAGATTATGGGATAATCTGTATAACGATTTTAGAAGATTTTTACCTGTAAATCTGGGTTTTGGCGGCTCCACACTCGAAGCCTGTGTTTGGTATTTCGACCGCATTATGGAGGATTTTTCGCCTGAACATATTGTGGTATATGCCGGTGATAATGATCTTGGCGATGGCAAAAACCCAACAGAAGTTTTTACCTATTTTGGAGAACTTTCTACTTGCATCCGTCAAAAATTTGATGATGTTTCATTCTCATTCATTTCTATAAAACCCAGCCTTGCCAGATGGAATATTAACCACCTTATTTACGATACCAATACACTGATAAAAAATGCAATAGAACAGCAGGCCGGTCAATCCTACTATATAGATGTGTACGAAAAAATGGTGGATGAAAGAGGCTATCCGCTAAAGCATTTGTTCGAAAACGATGGCCTGCATTTAAACGAAGCCGGCTATTCTGTTTGGAAGGAAACTTTGTTAACACATTTTTCATTAAACAATGATATTTTCATAACTTAGGGTTGGCTTGGTTATTGCAATTTGCAGTACCATCTCCATCTTATGAAAAGAACCTACCAGAAATGGTTTAGTCCGGTGCTTAAAAAGGAAATTGAATTGCTTGTATTTGGCCATGGTGGCCAACCTGTAATTTTTTTCCCAACCCGTACGGCACGGTTTTTTGATTATGAAAACTGGGGTATTATCAATGCCCTCAGCGAAAAAATTATGCATGGCCAATTGCAGATTTTTTGTGTAGACAGCAACGATATCGAAAGCTTTTATTCCAACACCCATCCTGCCGAAAAAATAAAAAGACACCTTGAATACGAGGCTTATATTCTGCATGAAGTAATCCCTTTTATCCGTTGCTATAATCAAAACCCTTTAACAGCCGCAGGGTGCAGCCTTGGTGGGTACCATGCCGTAAATATTGCTTACCGCCACCCGGTATATTTTAATAAAGTAGTGGGCATGAGTGCCCGGTACGACCTCACCCTTTCCGACAATAAATTCCCCGATTTGCTCAATGGATATTTTGATGAAAATATCTATTTTAACATGCCCAGCATGTTTGTTCCCAATATCAACTGCGAAACGACGCTACAACAAATGCGGCAAATGGAAACCTTTATTGTAATTGGTAAAGAAGATCCTTTTTTACAAAATAATGAACACCTTACAAGGTCGTTGTATACCAAAGAAGTAAACCATCATTTTTTTGTTTGGAACGAAGAAGCCCACCGCCCAAAATACTGGCGTCAGATGGTAAATCTGTATTTGTGAATGCCTGCTTCTACACTATTGATTGTGTCTTTCAATTTTAAAACCATCCCTTCATCAATTTCCCTTTTTTTTGCTATATAAAAATTGATGTATGCCCTGGCTTAGTAACCTTGCCCGTAAAAAGAAACTCCGTTTTTTTATTGATTTCATACCCAAAAAAGCTAAAGTGCTGGAAGTTGGTTGTGGTGGTAACTGGGTAAAAGAATACATGCAGGCGAATGGCTGGCAAAGCTATACCGGCATAGACATTGAAGGAAACCCCGATATAAAAGGCGACCTAAATAACTGGAAACAACTTGGCCTCAAAGCAAGTGCTTACGACGTAATAATTGCCTTTGAAGTGGTGGAACACGATGACCTGTGGCAAGCCTTTGCCGACCTGCTTACACCCGGCGGAAAAGTAATGATTACCACACCTGTACCCGGCGCCGATTGGGTGCTTAAAATACTGGAAGCCGTAGGCTTAAACCAAACAAGAACAAGCCCACATACCCATTTAACTGATATTAGAAAAGTGGAATTTTTTGAAAGAGAATTTTACAAACAACAAATAGGCCTTAGCCAATGGGCTATTTTAAAAAAGCCATTATAAGATTGATGGCAGCCGAAAAAGTCTCCAGTTTTTTACGTTAAAAAAAGTGTCGCTTTCTGCTTGTAGCCAGTTGTATTTTGGGGTAACAGAATCGGGAATAAGTACCCAGTTTATTTTATGCTGCAGCAATGCTGCTTTTGCATCTACAGGATTTTTATAGGCTTCCAGGCCTCCATGATCTTTCCATTTATTAAAAAACACCATGGTGCTGATGGTGTTGGTGATATGTGTGGCCACATGGCTTTGGGCTGGTATAATTGGGCTAATATATTTCATATCCTCTAATTGTGTAGCCGATTCGTGGCTGAAATAGTTGAGCTTATCAATCTGTTCTTTGGCACACAATGCCCAAACGATTACACTAAAAAGCCAAAGCCATTTTGTGGCCATTCCAAAATTTTGGGCAATCATAATAGTGTTGATAACCAACAAATACAGCAGGGCTATATCGAGTATCCATAAATACCTTTCTTCGGTTAAAAGCAAAGCATAACCGGCGGCATACAGGCTTACAAATGCCATTATATGTGCCGCGTATTTTTCATACTCTATAATGTTTTTTTTAAGCAACCGCTTACGTAAAACAATGATAAAAAAATAGAAGCCGGTAAGCAATGCCAGCCATGAAAATCTATTGGCACCATATACTTTTTTGAGTGTATATATGCCGTTGCCGGCTACAATGTTGTATTGCCGGGTAAAATTGCTTTTGTTTTCAAAAGGATTCCAATCAGTATATGGATACACCAGTGTTATCTCCTCCCAAAAACTGTAGGCCGCCGAATCG
>JAYUTQ010000530.1:0-2844 GCA_043755055.1 Chitinophagaceae bacterium
AGTAGTGGAACAGATACAATTTGACGGAAAATACTACCGCCGGGATATTGGCATTTCGGGTTAGAAGGATAGGAACCCAGATACCACAGGTTTTACGGATATCCACGGATTTTATTTAAA
This sequence comes from Chitinophagaceae bacterium, assembly GCA_043755055.1. Lineage (GTDB taxonomy): Bacteria > Bacteroidota > Bacteroidia > Chitinophagales > Chitinophagaceae > JAZKFT01. The sequence goes on from JAYUTQ010000530.1 coordinate 121, forward strand.
GGCAAAACATAAACCGAGCAAATCTTTTCTCTATTGTTCCTTAATTCTAGTTACTTGTATCTTGTTTACCGAACCTTGAAATCTTGCCCACTTGATGCATGAACCTTGGTATTTTTTATTCGAATTCGTAGCCAATATCCCGGCGGTAGTATTTTCCGTCAAATTGTATCTGTTCCACTACTGCTTTGGCAGCTTTGGCAGCTTCTGAAAGTGTGTGGTGCATGGCTGTAACTGTAATTACCCTTCCGCCATTTGTTACCAATCCATTGGATTTATCCAGCGTGGTTCCAGCCTGAAATATCGCTATATATTCTTTGTTATCAACTATTTGTGGCAATTGTATCGCTAATCCTTTTTTGTAATCGCCTGGATAACCGCCGCTTACGGCCATAACTGTTACTGCGGCTTTGGGCTTGTAATTTATGATTGCATCTTTCAATGTTCCGTTGTGCATTTGTACAAATAGTGCTACCAAATCATTCTCCAATCTTGGCAAAACCACTTCTGTTTCCGGGTCGCCCATGCGGCAGTTGTATTCTATTACAAACGGCTCGTTGCCCACTTTTATCAACCCAAAAAAAACAAACCCTTTATAGGTAAAATTTTCTTTATGTAAACCTGCTATTGTGGGTTCAATTATTGTGCCAATTACTTTTTTCATAAATGCATCATCGGCAAAAGGAACAGGGCTTACACAGCCCATACCGCCGGTGTTAAGACCGGTATCGCCTTCGCCAATGCGTTTATAATCTTTGGCATGGCCAATTATTTTATAGTCTTTACCATCGGTTAATGCAAAGACAGAAATTTCAATACCATCCAAAAATTGCTCCACCACCACCTTGGTACTTGCTTCGCCAAATTGTTTATTGATGATCATTTCGCCAAACACTTCCAACGCTTCTTGGTGGGTTTGGCAAATAACCACGCCCTTACCCGCTGCAAGGCCGTCCGCTTTTAATACAATCGGCAAAGCATGCTGAATTAGATATGCTTTGCCGGCTTCGTAATTTTCTTGGGTAAATTCTTCGTAAGCCGCAGTGGGTATGTTTTGCCGCTGCATAAATTTTTTAGAAAAAGCTTTGCTACCTTCCAGTTGTGCAGCTTCTTTCGACGGGCCAACGACAATGATATGCTTCAGCATTTCATCGTTCACCACAAAATCATACACTCCATTTACCAGCGGATCTTCGGGGCCTACCACAACTATATCTATTGATTTATCGGTACAGCATTTTTTAAGTGCTGCAAAATCGTTTACGCCAAAGTTTAGATTGGTACCGTATTGTATAGTGCCGCCATTGCCCGGTGCTATGTATAATTGAGTACAAAGTGGGCTTTGAGAAAGCTTCCATGCCAGTGCATGTTCTCTGCCACCGGCACCGAGAATAAGAATGTTCATTTGTTTTTTGGAATTTGCGTGGCGAAAATAGATATTTGGTGCTACACACAGATTGCAGCCTTTGAGAAGTCATTGGTAAAATTGTCAATAAGTCATTGTGGGAAACCGTTTTAGAACATCGTTTCCCATTTTTTCATTAAGGCAAATACCATTTGATAATTAAACAGGCTGAGATTTCAACGTCCGTAAAAACGATTTTTATTTCATCCACCAAATGTAAAAAAACTGAACATGGCAGAAACCAGTATCCAGCAAAAAGGACACCCGAAAGGATTGTATGTATTGTTTGCAACCGAATTTTGGGAACGCTTTAGCTACTATGGCATGAGGGCGATTTTTGTGCTTTTTATGACAAATAAGTTGCTCTTCGATAAAGCTGATGCATCTAACATTTATGGTAGCTACACCGGCCTTGTTTACCTAACGCCTTTAATAGGTGGGTACGTGGCGGACCGCTATTGGGGCAACAGAAAATCAATATTTGTTGGAGGACTATTAATGGCTTTGGGCCAATTTATTTTGTTCTTCTGTGCTTCTCTGCCACAGGGTTCTGGCATTGCCACCACTATGTTATGGACGGGTCTTGCATTCCTCATTTTTGGTAATGGTTTTTTTAAGCCCAATATTTCTACCATGGTAGGGCAGTTGTACCCCGAAGGTGATAACAGCCGTAAAGATTCGGCTTACACTATTTTTTATATGGGCATTAATGCAGGTGCATTTGTTGCGCCACTTGTGTGTGGCTATCTGGGAGAAAATGTCGATTTTAAATGGGGCTTTCTTTCGGCTGGCATAGGGATGCTGATTAGCCTCGTAATATTTTATTACACAAAAGATAAGTATGTGGTTTCTCACACCGGTGCACCGCTTGGTGTGGAGCCAAACAAACTAAAGGATACTGCGGTGTCAGAAACTGGGAAATCTGGTTTTAGCAGTACCCAAATAATCGTACTTGTCGTTTCTATTATTGCAGCGTTCTGCCTCATCCATTTTCTCCTGAAAGTAGACATTTGGGGATCAGCCATTTATGGTATGACGCTCTGCCTGCCCTTTGCTATTTTAACAGACAGATCTTTAACCAAAATAGAAAAAGACCGTTTGTGGGTAGTAGTTATAATAATGCTATTCGTAATTTTCTTTTGGATGTGTTTTGAACAAGCCGGGGCTTCTTTAACCTTTTTTGCCGACGAACAGACCGACAGAACCATTTTCGGTTGGGAAATGCCAGCCAGTTATTTCCAAAGTTTTAACGCAGGTTTTATTGTGTTGCTGGCACCCATTTTTGCGGTACTATGGGGCATACTTGCCAAAAAAGGTTTTGA
>JAYUTQ010000531.1:0-6341 GCA_043755055.1 Chitinophagaceae bacterium
GAAATGAACAGGTTTTAGCGGGTAATTTCACTTAAGCTACTCCATTTTGTTAAAATACCTCTCAATGTTTATTCCTTCAACTTTGGTGTTTGTAAAAAATTACTTTTGTCCATAACGGTGATAGGCGAATTATTAGTTGTACAAAACTTCAATGGTCGCCATTAAAGCCCAATCTGAGCCCGGCCGCGGGTCAACAATAAAAATAAACACATGAGTATAGCTAAAATTTTGTGGATAGATGATGAAATAGATAGCCTGAAAAGTCAGGTGATGTTTTTAGAAAGTAAGGGTTACGAAGTGGCCACTTTTACCAATGGCTACGATGGCATTGATTATGTAAAGGACAACATAGTAGATGTAGTGCTGCTGGATGAAACCATGCCCGGCATTACCGGCCTGGAAACATTGGCTAAAATTAAGGAACTAAACAGCGGTATTCCGATTGTGCTCATTACCAAAAATGAAACGGAAAACCTGATGGATGAAGCCATCGGCAGCCAGATAAGCGATTACCTGATAAAACCTGTAAACCCAAACCAGGTACTGCTTTCGCTTAAAAAAATATTGGATAATAAACGCCTTGTGGCGGAGAAAACCACCAGCAGCTACCAGCAGGAATTTAGAAACCTGTTTATGGCACTTAACAGTAACCCCGATTACAACGAGTGGATGGAAATTTATAAAAAACTGGTGTACTGGGAAATGGAAATGGAGAAAAGTGATAGCCCCGAAATGCAGGAAGTTTTTCAAACACAGAAGAACGAAGCCAACACGGAGTTTTTTAAATTTATCAGCAAAAATTATAGCCGCTGGGTAACCAGTAAAAGCAGCGATGCACCGGTAATGAGCCATACACTAATGGCTCAAAAAGTGCTGCCCCATGTAGAAAAAGGTATCCCCACGTTTTTCATTTTGGTAGATAACCTGCGGCTTGATCAATGGAAGGCCATACAGCCTATTTGGGCAGAAAGTTTTAGAATTACCGAAGAAGAATCGTTTTACAGCATTTTGCCCACAGCAACCCAATATTGCCGCAACGCAATTTTTGCCGGCATGATGCCCATCGACATTGAAAAAACCTACCCCGTACAGTGGAAAAACGACGATGAAGAAGGTGGTAAAAATTTGTATGAAGAAGAATTTTTCCGGGGCCAGCTAAAAAGGGCCCGCCGTGAGGATATTAAGTTTAGCTATACCAAAGTGGTGCACCATAACGATGGACAACAGTTACTCAATAACATCCACAACCTGCTGAGTAACGACCTGAATATTATCGTGTACAATTTTGTGGATATGATGAGCCATGCCCGTACCGAAATGGAAGTGCTGAAAGAATTGGCAAGCGACGAGATAAGCTACCGCAGCATTACCCAAAGTTGGTTTGAGCATAGTCCACTACACCAGGCATTGAAGAAAATAGCCGATAAAAACATTCGCATAGTACTCGCCACCGACCATGGCAGTGTTCGGGTACAAAGCCCTAGTAAAGTAATTGGCGACAAGCAAACAACAGCCAACCTTCGTTACAAACATGGTAGAAATTTAAACTACGAAGCCAAAGACGTACTGTCGTTCCGTGATCCACGAGATGCAGGATTGCCGGTGCCCAACGTAAATTCTTCCTTCATTTTTGCCAAAGAAGACAAGTTTTTATGCTACCCCAATAATTATAATTACTACGTTAATTATTATCGAAACACGTTTCAGCATGGCGGCATTAGCCTTGAGGAAATGATCATTCCGGTGATTAAAATGCAGAGTAAATAGTATTTTTTGTAACAACATTGAAAAGAATCCAAACTGCTTTTTGTGGATAAACTTAGCATTCAGCTCCTTCCGTTGGAGTTACATTTGTTAAGCAAAGGAGCAAAAAAAACAACATGAAATACAATACCACCACGCTACAAAAACTTGAAAAAATATTAGGCGAAGCCGAATACGTAATCCGATACGAAAGGGGTACTTTTCAGAGCGGTTACTGCATTTTAGAGCTTCGTAAAGTAGTAGTGGTAAATAAATTTTTAGATGTAGAAGGGCGCATCAATACCCTTTTGGAACTGATACCGATACTAAATATAGATCTGGATACCCTTACCCACGAAAGCCAGAAGCTTTACCAAGACATAAAAAAGAACGCTATTGAAGCGGTATAAAATATCCCGACAATTTTTTTACAAAGACTTTCTGGCACCTACCACGAAAGTCTTTTAATTTTAGGCACTTTGTTTTTATAACCAATCCTGTTTTAATTGTGGGTCTTACAATCACATTTTTGGGCACCGGCACTAGCGGTGGCGTACCAATGGTAGCCTGCCAATGCCATGTATGCACTTCCCCGCACACAAAAGACAAACGCCTCCGCAGCAGCATTATGGTGCGTAGCGCCACCACTACCATAATAGTAGATGCCACACCCGATTTTAGGCAGCAAATGCTACGGGAACGGGTAACTGAAATTGATGCCATCTTAATAACCCATCCGCATAAAGATCATATTGGCGGACTCGATGATACAAAGGCTTTTCAATATTTTCAGGGGCGGCCCACCCGTATTTATGGCAATAAAACAAGCCTTGAGGGCGTAAAAAAGGAATTGCCTTATGCTTTTGATGGTACGGATTACCCAGGCCTGCCAAGTTTTAACCTCTACGAAATAGATACCGACCCCTTTACCATTGGCGACATTGCCATACAACCTATTAAAGCATGGCATCACAAAATGCCGGTATTGGGTTATCGGTTTGGCCGGCATTTTACTTACATAACCGATGCTAACCGTATAGAAGCAACCGAAAAAGAAAAAATACGTTGCAGTGATATACTGGTTTTAAATACGCTTCGCAAAGAACCCCATATTTCACATTTTACCTTGCAGGAAGCGATAGACCTTAGCAGGGAACTGGAAATACGGAAGCAATATTTCACCCACATCAGCCACCAACTTGGGCGGCACGATGCTGTTAATAGCGAACTGCCCATAGGAATGGAACTTGCATGGGATGGGTTGGTAGTAGAGGTATAAATTTTATATAAAGCTAAATAATTTTTTACGAAACAGTGGCTGCTACATCATCCGGCTCTTCTTTTTTACCAAACTCATCTATATAAATTCTTACAAATAAAGAAAATAGGGAAAGTAGTAATGGCCCAAATATCAAGCCCATAAAACCAAAAAGGTTTACGCCAATAATAACACCAAAAACGGTGATAAGCGGATGCACATCTGCCAGCTTTTTCTGAAGTATAAAACGAAACACATTATCGCTAACGCCAATGGCAAAAAGCCCCCAAAACAATAAACCAATACCAGCGGATTGGTGGCCGGATGCAAACAGGTACAAATCAATGGGCACCCATGCTGCCATAGTGCCCACAAGTGGTACCACCGAGCAAATGCCTGTAATAATGCCCCATAAAATGGGCTCATTCACGCCAAAAATCATATAACCTATCATGGCTACAAGGCCCTGTACTACTGCCAATACAGGTATGCCAATGGCATTGGCTTTTACCATTTCTCTTATTTCTGAAAGTACTTTTTCACGGTTGCGGTTTTGCAGCGGCAGGTTTCGCCTAAGCCACAATTCCATTTCGCTGCACTTTACAATCATAAAGTATAAAATAAAATACATGATGCCAAGGTTGGTAACCATTACCAATGTAGAACCAAGTAATTTAGGTGCCATTCCCGATGCTGCACCAATGGCTTTGTCCATATTTTTTTCAGTAAAAACATCGAGGTTAAAACGCTCCTGTAAAAAAACATCTATGCGGCCAAGCATTAAAAAAAGAGGGCGTTTGTCACTAATATAAGGCTCCACTTTGGTTATCAATATCGAAATAATCCATGCAAAAGGAAGCACAATAACCACCAAAGAAATAACCATGATTATTAGAGCCACCAGCCAACGTGGCCATTTTTTATGTATGATAAGCTTAAATATGAGTTTACGTGCAATTACATACAATGCCACAGCTCCCAAAAAAGCACTGAGCATAAAAAACATTTGCTGCCATATAACCCAAAACAAAAAAAGAATGATGGCTAAAAATAAAAACTGCCTTATTTTATTGGGATGAATCTGATCCATGAACATGGTTTAAGAAGCGAAAATTAAAGCTTTTATGCTTAAAGCCGCATGCAAAAAGCTCAATAATAAAGGCTATACGTGGCAGACAAATCGCAGTGGGCTTAATGACAGCGTTACATGTTTTTCTACATGATGTAACCTTCAATGGTATAACTTTAAACCATAAGCTTAACGCCTTCATCATAAATCAGAAATCATACATCAGAAATCACTTTATGTCTAATCGTCGTTCTTTTTTACAAAAAACTACTGCTTTGGGTTTGGGTGCTTTTGGCATCAACAGTCTTTTTAACCAACTCCACGCCAGAGAATTTGAGGCGGCTAACCAATTGATTAACGAACTGCCTTTTGGCGGCAATATTGGTGAAGAAGATTATTGGGCCATCATCCAAAAAGCATATTCTGTAAACCCTGAAATTATTAACCTGAATAATGGTGGCGTAAGCCCATCGCCACGGGTAGTGCAGGAGGCCGTGGAGCAGTACAATAAAATGACCAACGGCGGTCCATCGTACTACATGTGGCGGATATTGGATAAAGGCCGTGAACCACTAAGGCAACAGCTTGCCAATTTAGCTGGCTGCCTGCCCGAAGAAATAGCTATTAATCGTAATGCCACAGAAGCACTTAACACGATTATCTACGGCCTTACACTAAATAGTGGCGACGAAGTAATTGGCACCAAACAGGATTACCCCAACATGATACAGGCCTGGCAACAACGGGCTCTACGTGAAGGGATTGTTTATAAACAACTCAGTTTCGATTTTCCGATAGAAAATGATGAACAGATAGTGGAAGCATTTAGAAAAGCCATTACACCTAAAACAAAAATTTTACATATTACCCATGTAATAAATTGGGTAGGGCAAATAATGCCTGTAAAAAAACTATGCAGGCTGGCACATAGTAAGGGAATAGAAGTAATAGTAGATGGTGCCCATAGTTTTGGGCTGCTTGATTTTAATATTCCGGATCTGGATTGCGATTACTTTGGCACATCGCTCCACAAATTTTTAAGTGCACCCATCGGCAGCGGCATGCTGTGGATTAAGAAAGAGCATATTGGTAAAATATGGCCACTGTTGTGTAATAACATGCCACAAAGCAGCGACATTAGAAAGTTTGAAACCCTTGGCACCCGAAGCTTCCCCATAGAACAGGGTATTGGCGAAGCCATAAATTTTCATTTGGCCATTGGGAGTAAACGCAAAGAAGAACGCATTCGGTTTTTAAAAAACTATTGGGCCCAAAAAGTCATGAAGATTGAAAAAGTAAAAATTCAAACATCGCTAAAAGCGGAGTACAGTTGTGGTATTTGCGGTGTTAGCATTGATGGGATGAAACCCACCGACCTGGCCTCAAATTTATTTGAAAACTATAAAATACATGCAGTGGGAATTGATTGGGAGAACATACACTGTGTACGAATAACGCCACATGTGTACACTACCCTAATAGAAATGGATACGCTGGTGCAGGCACTTACCGAAATTGCAGCAAAGGCATAAAACAAAACCCCGCAAATAACAATGCGGGGTTTAGGTAAGAATGGGAGGGGTAAAGGATCAGACCCTTTTGGGAGTATGGGTGTATGTGAGGGTGTATACTAAAATTTATATGGGTAATTTGAATTTGTAAATGTTGATTATTTTTTGATGATATCTGTCGGACATTGTATATCTGGTCTATTTGAGTTTATATATGTGGCTAATGACTTAGTAAATGGTGCTTCAGCTATTCCCATAAATAGGCTTTTAAAAATTTTTATGTAACCTAAATTAGTAACCGAAAGTTTTTAATGGATTTCAAACCAATTCCAAAATGAGCGTTTTGCAATAGAAAAAACATTGCCATTACTAATAATAAAAACACAGTAGGGTTAGCTAAGCAAAACCTTTACTATATTTCATCTTAAGAAAACACACATTTACAACACCCGTTTTATTCCCGGTTGCACAATTCAAAAAACCAGTTTACCTTACAGGCAACAATTAACTACTTATATGAACAATGTTACTTTTCGTATTGGTGCTATTTTATATGCCCTTATCATTGGGTTTTTTGGGGTCAATCATTTTTTAAATGGCCCAAAAATGACGGGTATGATACCGGCTTATTTACCAAGTCCTATTGTGTGGGTATATATTTCCGGAGGTACATTGGTTCTTGCGGCAATAGCTATCATCATCGATAAACAAAGCCGTATTGCCGGTTACCTGCTTTTTTTACTTCTTATAATCATTATAG
>JAYUTQ010000532.1:0-2834 GCA_043755055.1 Chitinophagaceae bacterium
TGGTTACAGTGCTGCCCCAGCCATTGTTGGCTTCAATCGCATGTATAATCTGGCTGGCAAAATGGTGCACATTTACTATTACATTGGTAATGCTAAAGCGTTGCAGGTATTCTATATTTCGCTGCAAAACAGTTTTGCCATTAACCACCGCCAATGCCTTGGGATGCATATCCGTAAAGGGTTTCAGGCGGGTGCCAAGGCCAGCGGCGAGGATTAGTGCGTTCATGATTTCGTTCTTGATGTAATTATTTGGTTTGTAGGAACACGCCTCGAGGCGTGTACTTACAAAAGCGTGTTCCTTTACGTAAAATGCTCTTGATAAATTTTTTATGAAACTATGAATTAAACCAAGACAAGACTCAGGTGATTTTAGTTTTACCAATCAACCTATCAACGAATCAACCAACAAACTAATACCGCTCATTCACCCAACCCTTCTTCTCCTGTTCTATATGGTTTACCACCGTACGCACTTTGTATTTATTGCGTAAATGCCGGGCTGTTTGTTCGGCTGCATAAACGCTGCGGTGCTGACCGCCGGTGCATCCAAAATTAATAGTGAGGTTTTCAAAACCACGTTTCAGGTAATCTTCCACGCTGATGTCTACAATATTGAAAACGTTATTGATAAAGTCGGGCATCCTTGTGTTTTGCTCCAGGTAATCAATCACATCCTTATCCCGGCCGGTTTGGGTTTTGTATTTTTCTACCCGGCCCGGGTTTAAGATGCCTCGGCAATCGAACACATAGCCGCCGCCATTATCTGCTTCGGGGGTTGGGTAACCGGTTTTTAAGTAGGAAAAGCTGTTGATGTGTACCGTAAGCGGCGTTTCGGCTGTGGCTTGTTGTGGTTCAAACTGTGCTATTACTTCATCGCTAACTATATATTGTAACATCCGTTTAAACTCCGGTGTATTGATGCCCATGGTGCGGTTTTCTAAAAACCATTTCAGGTTACGCAACGCCAGTGGTATCGAAGAAAGAAACTGTGCCTTTCTTTCGAACAATCCACGGAAACCGTAGGCGCCTAACACCTGCAACAAACGGATGAGCACATAACCATAATACTGACCCACAAACGTAAAACGGTCTATTTTTTTTCCCAGCACTTCATCCAGTCCATCCATGTAGGCATCTAATAATTCATTCTTCCATTCGCCGCTCAGTTCGGCACGGGCCTGCCAAATCATACTGGCGGCATCGTATTGCGGGGCACCCTTCATGCCGCCCTGATAATCAATAAAGTACGGCTTGTTATCTTGTAGCATAATGTTCCGGCTTTGGAAATCCCGGAACATAAAAAACTTGTACTCGGTATGGGTAAGGTAGTTGGCCAATGCTTCAAAATCGTCGAGCATGGCTTGCTTATCGTAAGGCGTTTTAAGGGTATCCAGAAAATAGTATTTAAAATACAACAGGTCGCTGCTTATGGCCTGTTTGCCAAATTCTTTTGCGGTAAGGCAATGGCTGTAATCGATTCCATCGTTGCCCAACACCTGCAACCTTGCCAATTGGTGCAGGCTGTCTTTAAACAGTTGCTTGGCTTCTTCCACATGGCCGAGTTGCTCAAGCCGGTTCAGCAGGCTTTCGTCGCCAAAATCTTCCTGCAGGTAAATGGTTTCATCATCACTCAAACAAAAAATTTGTGGTACCGGTAAATTTTTGCTGCGGAAATGATTGGAGAAATAGATAAAAGTCCGGTTCTCTTTTACATTAAGCCCATGGGTAGCAATAAAAGTTTGGCCGGCCGTAACCACCCTAAAATACCTGCGGTCGCTGCCACTTTGCTGTAAAGGAATGATTTCGGTGGTTTCGGTTTGAAGTTTATCGGTTACCAGTTGTTTTATAGAGACGATGATGTTTTGCATGGTGGTGGCAAAGAAAACAAACGGGTTGCAACAATTGCGGTATTTGTTTTATTATTTGTTAACAGTAAAATATTGAGTCCCAACCGCCGTGGTTCGTCTTGGTCGCCGTGTTTCGTTCCGGTCACCGTGGGCCGTGGTTCGTGTCCCCACGAACCATACTCCAGTTGTAGTTAAGTAAAGGTTGCCGAAAGAAGCACGATTGGCGCAGGCGTCCGCCTGTGTCTAAAAAACAGCAGCGTCCGCTGCCGAATAAAACAATCTGTCCTACATTCACCTTATGAGCCGCAAATACAAATTTTGGGATAGCGACAAAATGTACTTTATCAGTTTTGCCACTGTACACTGGATAGACGTTTTTACACGAAATGAATACCGGGAGATTTTACTGGAAAGTTGGAAATTTTGCCAAAAGGAAAAGGGGTTTGAAATATTTGCCTGGTGCATTATGCCGAGCCATGTACATATGATAGTAAGCAGTCATGGTAGTAAATTAGAAGACATCATTCGGGATATGAAAAGCTTCACCTCCCGAAAAATACGTGAAGCAATTACCAATCATCCGCAGGAAAGCCGAAGAGAATGGATGAAATGGATGATGGAAAGAGCTGGTAAAAACAATGTAAGTAATAACGACTGGCAGTTTTGGCAACAAAACAATATGCCGCTGGAAATTATGGGAAAGGAGAAGTTTTAGAATTGTTGCACTATTTACACATGAATCCTGTTGTGGCAGGTTTTGTAAATGCACCTGAAAATTGGATTTATAGTAGTGCTAACGGATATGAGAAAAATAATGGATTAATAATGTTGACTGAACTTGAGTAGTATACGGCAGCGGACGCTGCTATATGTCAGACACAGGCGGACGCCTGCGCCATCTTGCTTTTTCACAACCTGGTACCAAGTCGGGGTCATCTTGCTTTTTCGCAACCTGGTACCAAGTCGGGGGGGACACGAACCACGGCA
>JAYUTQ010000533.1:0-2828 GCA_043755055.1 Chitinophagaceae bacterium
GTTCAGGCAACAAGGATTAAGGTTCAAGTTTACAAGGTTCAGGTTTACATGAATTCAAGTATACAAGAATTAAGTTTACAGGAATCGGGTTTACAAGAATCAAGTATCAGGTTCGGGTAAAACAAACCTAAAGACTCTAGCTTTTACTGGTGTCTTAAACCTTGTGGTTTGAACCTTGTAAACCTGAACCCTGAACCTTAAAAAATTACTTGAAAGGATTTGAGAATCTTGGTTCTGTAGCAATAGTATTATCTGTAAGTGTTTGCATAAAAGCCAACACTTTAGCCCTTTCCGGCGGAGGAATTCCGTGGGCAGGTATATTACTGGCCAGCATTGCCTGCAGGCCAGGTACACTCCCATTATGAAAAAGCCTGGTAGCCGTTGCAATGTTGCGCAGACTGCCCGACTTAAACCGGTTTTGGTTGTTAATGCCACGGTCGGCAGGATCGGCCAGGGCAAATGGCGCTGCCGGGTTAGAAGTTATAAACATGGGTGCGGTATGGCAACTGTTACAAGATATGGCGGCTCCCGGTGGCGGGGTATTAAAAAATGTTTCACCATCCCTTTCTTCTGTTGTAAACGTTTCGATGCCCTGTTTTACCCGATCGTATTTAGACTGGTAGGTTACAATAGAACGCACAAACTGTGCTAAGGCTTTTGAAATTCTATCGCTGTTAATCTGGGTGCTGCCAAATGCTTTTTGAAAGAGTGCCGGGTAATATGTTTGCGCATTTACTTTAGTTTCCAGCTCGGCTAATGTAAGCCCCATTTCGGTGGCGTCCTGTATGGGTTGCAGCACTTGCTCCTCCAGGCTATTGGCACGTTCGTCCCAAAACATTTTGCCCGAATTATAAAACCGACCATTGACTAACGCCATACTATGCCTTTTGGTTAACCCGCCGGCAAAACCTTTACTTAAAATAGCTGTATCGTTAAACCCGAACGAAGGCAGGTGGCAACTTCCGCAACTGATGGCGTTGTTTTTACTGAGGTTTTTATCGTAAAAAAGTACCCGGCCAAGCGTAGCGCCGTCGTTGGTAATGGCATTTGCTGCAGGCGTATTATCCTGTAGCGTTAAAGCATTCAGAACATGAGTGGGATAAGCTACATTATAATTATAAGCCGTGGCAGGTAGCGATGGCGCAGTAATTACAGGCGTTAAAGGCGTAGCTTCTACCACATCTTTTTTATTACAGCTTTGAAAACAAATGCCGGCAACAAAAAGGGTCAGGATTCTTTTCATAACGGATAGGTAAAAAGTTAAAGAAGATTAGGGTTTTAAGATAGTTTAGACGACTTATATTAATAAATCCTTTGGTCGTAATTATTTTCGATAAAAAATATTTGAAAGATGCCAAACACAGTAAATTTTTGTCAATTTCCTGTTCCATACAAAGACTAACATATTTTCACATCTGAGCGTTGTGTACAGCCAAAGTTTAATACAAACATTTTGTTTATGAAAAAATACATGCTTCTCGGCTTCGCCTTACTAGCGTTTCAGCTGGCCAAATCCCAAACCATAATACAACGGGATCCGGTGATAGAAAAAATGGTGAATGAGGTTAATAGTGATTCTTTAAAATCTTATATCAACTCCATGGTAAGCTTTGGCACCCGCCAAACGATGAGCTCTGTTACCGATAAAAAACGTGGCATAGGTGCAGCCCGAAATTGGGTGCTAAGCAAGTTTAATGCCTTTGCCAAAAATGCCAATGGCCGTATGACTTGCTATGTAGATACCACCACTTTACAGCCGGATGGCAGGCGTATTACAGAGCCCACTAACCTTGGCAATACCATGGCCATATTAAAAGGAACTGACCTAAACGATGACAGAATATTTCTGATTAGTGGCCACCTTGATAGCCGGGTAACGGATGTGCTGAATAAAACAAGCGATGCACCCGGCGCCAACGACGATGGCAGCGGTGCAGCAGCCGTAATAGAATGTGCACGGATTATGAGCCAGCAGCAGTTTGGTGCCACTATCATTTTTGTAACGGTGAGTGGCGAAGAACAGGGATTACTGGGCGCCAATTTTTTAGCCAAACAAATGGCAGATAAAAAGTGGAACCTTGAGGCCATGCTGAACAACGACATTATGGGCAGTAACAATAGCAGCGAAACCAATATTATAGACAATACCCGGGTACGTGTTTTTAGCGAAGGCCTGCCTGCCTTTGAAACTGAAAAAACAGCCACTTCCATTCGTAATTACGGTTTGGAAAACGACGGGAAAGCCCGGCAACTGGCCCGTTATGTAAAAGAAACCGGCGAACGTTATGTTGATAATCTGCAGGTGGTAATGGTATATCGCAACGACCGGTTTCTTCGTGGTGGCGACCATACACCCTTTGTGCAGAAGGGCTTTGCGGCTGTTCGCATTACCGAAATGAATGAAAATTACGAACACCAGCACCAGGATGTAAGAACAGAAAACGGCATCCGCTACGGCGACCTTACAGAGTTTATGGATTTTGAATTATTGCGAAAAAATACAGCCCTTAACCTTAGCTGTTTGGCCAATCTTGCTAAAGCGCCTTCCATGCCGCAAGAAGTAAAAGTGGAAACCCGAAGCCTTACCAATGCCACATTACTTACCTGGAAAGCCCCAAAGGCTGGAAGTGTAAAAGGCTATTATATTTTAATACGTGAAACCACAAGCGCAGTATGGCAAAAGAAAATTTTTACCAGCAAAACCGAGTTTAAAATGCCCTATTCTAAAGACAATTATTTTTTTGGGGTACAAAGTGTAAATGAAACCGGTAACGAAAGCTTACCTGTAGTACCCTTACCTGCCGGAAGGTAATTTGTATAAAAATGAT
>JAYUTQ010000534.1:0-2823 GCA_043755055.1 Chitinophagaceae bacterium
TTATGGATACTGTGTTGAGTGAAGGGCAAAGCAAAAACAACAGAGCTGTTGCCATTTGGTTATTGATTGGTGTGGGTATGACGGTGATACAAATTTTACTGGGGGGCATTACCCGGCTTACCGGCAGCGGCCTCTCCATTACTGAGTGGAATGTGGTTACCGGCACCCTGCCACCCATGGGTGAGGCTCAATGGCTTACCGAATTTGGCAAGTACCAGCAAACGCCACAATACAAACTACTTAACGCCGATTTTAGTCTTGGCGATTTTAAATTTATCTTTTTTTGGGAATGGTTTCACCGCCTATGGGCAAGGTTAATAGGTGTGGTATTTGCACTTGGCTTTGTGTATTTCTTTTTTACAAGAAAGTTTAAAAAGGATATGGTGAAGCCACTCGTAATCCTCTTTTTCCTCGGTGGCATGCAAGGTGCCATTGGCTGGATAATGGTGGCAAGCGGCCTTGATGGCGATGCGGTGTATGTAAAGCCCACAAGGCTGGCATTGCATTTTACTTTTGCCTTGTTTTTATTGTCGTACACCTTTTGGTTTGCTTTAAAATTATTGGTGCCTAAAAAACAACTGGCGGGTAATAATTCGTTGCAAAAAATCAATATCGGCATTTCTGTTGTTTTGGTGCTGCAATTATTGTATGGCGCTTTAATGGCGGGCCATAAAGCAGCAACAGCCGCACCTACATGGCCAAGCATTAATGGGCAAACCATTCCTATTGGTTTATATAAAAACAACGAAGGGCTGCTCAATTTTATCAATAATAAAATAATGGTGCATTTTATGCACCGTGGTATGGCTTACTTACTGGTGTTGCTGGTAATATGGTGGAGTATTAAAGCGTTTAAAATGCACAGTACCACATTTTTTAATAAAACAAAATGGCTGCCAATTGGCCTCATTTTTTTGCAGTTGTTACTTGGTATAGGTAGTGTGCTTACCAGCACAGGCATTGTGCCTAACAGGTGGGGTGCTTTCGAATGGATGGCACAATTGCATCAGTTTACGGGTATGTTATTTTTATTGTGTATGATATGGATGTTGTTTATTAACAGGCAGGAAAAACAGGCTGCTTTATAATGACGGGTTTTGTCCTACCTTGAAACGATAAACCCGTTTCATGCAACGCACTTTTGTAAGCGACCTGTCGAAAAAGGAATACCCTCTTTCTGAAAAAATTTACAGCCGGTCTATCCGCTCTAATGTAATGGAGGAGATAAAAAATGATGTGCCGGATTTTAAAGAAAACGGTGCCATTTCGCTCAACGAGCTGAACCAATATCGTTACCGTTTTATCCAAAAAAAGCTATCCACAGAGATTGGCGAACTTACTTCGTTAGAAAAAAATGTGCTGAAAAATCTGGAGTCGGGCGGCACACTATCCGATAAATTACTGCAAGACGAAAACAAGGATGATTTTACTTTTGGGCAACGGGTAGCAGACAAAATAGCCACATTCGGGGGTAGCTGGACCTTCATTCTTTCCTTCCTTTTTTTTATCTTTTTATGGATTTGTGTCAATGTATTTTTACACACACAAAAAACCTTTGATCCATATCCGTTTATACTGCTTAACCTGATATTGAGCTGTCTTGCAGCACTACAAGCACCGGTAATAATGATGAGCCAAAACCGACAGGAAGAAAAGGATAGGGAGCGGAGCCGCAACGATTATATGATTAATCTTAAAAGCGAATTGGAGATCAGGATGCTGCATGAAAAAATGGATCATCTCAACATCAATCAGCAATCGGAAATGCTGGAAATACAACAAGTGCAGGTAGATATGATGAAAGAAATAATGGAAAAGATTGAGCGTTTAAATAAATAAAGAATCAAGGAAAAAGAATCAAGGAACAAGACATGCTTAGCTGGTAATACTTACGTCTTGAACCTTAATGCTTAAAGCTTGAACCTTGAACCATGTTGCTTGAAGCCTGAACTTTGAAAAGCCATGAAAAAATACCTGATCGGATTCTATTACGCTTTGCCGGTGCAGCTATTGCTGCTGCACTTTCGTAAGTACCAGATTCTGTTACTTTTTTGGTACATTTTATTTGCAGTGGTAAACGGCAGTTTTATGGTGCGTTTTGGCGTTAACAATCTGTTTATGACACCAGAATACCTGGGCAATGTAAATGCACTTAGTACAGCTATGGTGGGCATTTCTATAGCAGTGTTTTTTATGAGCTGGAACATTACCACTTTTATATTACACAGTAAACACATGCAGTTTTTAGCTACTACCTCACAGCCCTTTTTAAAATACTGTATTAATAATGCCATACTGCCAGTTGTGTTCCTTGTTTTTTATGCCATTAAAACTATTTCTTTCCAATACTCTCAGGAACTTTTTGAGGTAGGCGAACTGGTATTTTTTGTAGCTGGTTTTTTATGTGGTTTTATATTGGCCCTTGCTATCGCCTTTGGCTATTTTTTTGGTGCTGATAAAACAATTTACCGTTTTTTATCACCTGCGGTGAAAAAGGAATTGATCAGGCACAAAGCCAGATACGAAGATAACTTTTCCAAAAAATGGAAACATTACCTGCGGATAGACTGGTACCTGAGTGCCACATTTAAACTACGCAAACCAAGGGATGTAAAACACTACACGCAGGACTTTATAGACCGTATTTTTAAGCAACACCATATTGCAGCCATCATCTCTATTTTCATAGCGTTTGCATCGCTTATTACCGTTGGTTTTTTTCTCGATAATAAATTTTTTCAGCTTCCGGCTGCTGCCAGCATCACTGTTTTTTTCGCTATTTTAATAGCAGTAGCCGGAGCGTTTTCGTACTTTTTACAGGCA
>JAYUTQ010000535.1:0-2821 GCA_043755055.1 Chitinophagaceae bacterium
ATGAATGGCCTGGCAGGCCCGCTGCATGGATTGGCCAACCAGGAAGTAATTAAATGGATATTTGAAATGCAGGAGGAGCTGAAAGCAGAAGAGCCAACCAAAGAGCAAATTGCGGAATATGTAAAGAAAACATTGAGCGAAGGAAAAGTGGTGCCGGGCTATGGACATGCGGTATTAAGAAAAACTGATCCAAGATTTGCAGCCCAAATGGAGTTTGGAAAGAAACATATGCCTGATGATCCGTTGGTGCAAACTGTTTGGAATATTTATGAGACTGTACCGCCGATCTTACAATCATTAGGAAAAATAAAAAACCCATGGCCAAATGTGGATGCCCATAGCGGTGCCTTACTGGTGCATTATGGCATGGTGGAATACGAATTCTACACCGTTCTCTTTGCCGTAAAGCGTGGATCTGTTTTGCGAAGTACTGCATGGCCATAGCCTGGCACTACTTTGCCACTTGTTAAAGTATCCTGTACATATTGGGCTATCTGTTCAGGCGTTGGTAATTCCGTGCCTAGTTTTTCCCTCATTTCAAAAATCCACTTAATCACTTCCTGATTGGCCAATCCGTGCAGCGGGCCGGCAAGGCCGTTCATACCGGCAGCATAGCTGAGGTAAGGATCGCTTAGTGCACTACCTACGAGGTGGGTAGTATGGGCACTTACATTACCACCTTCGTGATCGGTGTGGATGGTCATGTACAGTCGCATCAACTCCTTAAAACTTTCATCCTCAAAACCCATCATGTGGGCAAGGTTTCCGCTCCAATCCAATAATCCGTTAGGGTGAATATGTTCACCAAATTTGTATTTGCGGCGGTATACATAAGCAGCTATCCTTGGCAGGCGGCTTATCAAATCCATAGAATCATCAAAAGCAGCATCCCAGTAATCTTTTTTATTCATGCCCTCTGCATAGCGGCGTTGAAAATGACTTTCTGTTTGCAATGCCATTACACCGGTAACATACATCGTCATTGGGTGAGCACTTAGCGGCAACGCATCGATTGTATTAAACACATGCTGCGGCACATGGCTGCGGCGCTGCCACACACTTGTAAGGTGGGCTACATCTTCTTCTGTAGGCAATTCGCCAATTAACATCAGGTAAAAAAGTCCTTCGGGCAGAGGCTCTCCGCCACCCGGAGCTTTTGGCAGTTTTTCCTGTAATTCGGGTATGGTATAACCACGAAAACGGATACCATCCTGTGCATCCAGCAACGAAGTTTCGGTAACCAAACCGGTAATGCCACGCATACCCTGATATACTTGCGATAGGGTTACTTCGCCAATCACTTTACTGCCATGCTCCTTTAGCAGATCCTTAATTTCGGCACCTGCTGCTGCTGCTACTTCTTTAAATTTTTCTTTAATAAAGCCCATGTAATAGAGAATTTTGGGAGGTAAAAAATGGAATGCCGTAAAGATAAATGAATAGGGTTACCAATAAACAGCAGGCCAAACGAAAAAAGGAAAAACTTGTTTTTAACAAAATGGCAAAGTAGCCCGAAACATACTGATAGTAAATATTGGCAGGCATTGAGAACATGCCTAATATTTAATTACCGGCAACACGATATCCAGCTTTGCTTTACTATTTGCATCTGTTATAATTACTCTGGCAAAACCAGCAGCTAAAGCCGGCGGCAACAGGTAATGAAGCTGTATATTTTTCAGGCCCGTGCTATCAATGCCTTTGTTGGAGTCTTCAATAATATTTTCCTTTTCTTCCAGCACTTTAAATTGGTCATTGTACAGAATATACTTTGAATCAAAGTACATTTTACCTGCTTTGGCCACCAGGCCATCCAGTTTTTCGATGGTGAAAAAAGCGGTATCTGTTTTTACAACAGCATCTGCATTTGCTTTTAGCTTTACCCCTTTTACCCTGCCCGGATCCAAACCGGCATAGGCGCCTTTGGCAATAAAAGTGCCACTAAAACTACCCCAGTCTGATGTGGTATTGCCCTTGCCTTTGGGCACTACACGGCAATGCATTTCCACCACCACACTATCATCGTTGTCTTTGGTGTCGAAAAATTTTGCCTGTATTATTACCGAGTCGAGGCTTTTAATATCATCGGTTAAAACAACCGATACGGAAAGGCTTTTAAGATAATCTCTAGGTATGCCGGGCTGATCTTTTTTAAAAATATTCTTCTGTTCTGCCAATACCTTTCTCTTCATATCGAGAATGCGAAAACCGGCGCCAGGATAAACATTGCCTTTTGCATCTGTTACCAGAGACCACGGGTCGGTAAGTTTCACCGTTAATTCTTCTTTACGTGGCAAGTCGGAGCTTACCATTACATCATCATTTAACCGTATTTCAATGGCTTTATAACGGATGCCCGTGCCTTTTACCATGGCTCCTGTTAATGGAAGAAGATCGGTATTCTGTGCTGTTGCGTGGTTATGGCAAAAAAGAAAGGCGGTGGCTATGGTAAAAAAACGTTTCAACATATTGTAATTGATTTCTGCAAGGTTATCATTTTTACAAGTTGGAATTCATACCATCCTTTGGGTATTTAAAAATCACTTTTAACAAAAATTGACTTAATGACTAATGACCATTGACTTTTTAGAAAATTCAGTACGTTTGCACACATCTTAAAACTGTTTTAGAATGGCTTCAAAAAAAATTATACAGATTCTTGGTGATAAAGCAAATTACTTATTAGATCATAAGTGCAAAACCATTGATAAATCAACAATTACATTGCCTTCTCCAAACCATGTAAATGAGATTTGGGTGAATAGTAATCGTAGTAACAGGGTATTTACATCAGTGACCCAGACATTAAATTGTTTAGCAA
>JAYUTQ010000536.1:0-6289 GCA_043755055.1 Chitinophagaceae bacterium
TTCCGTTGTAGTAATATGGAATGGTTTGCCTGCTTTTAAGCCTGTTGATGGTATAGTTTTTAGTAGTTTCTAGCAATCCATTGTCCACATCAAAGCCAGCCCTCTTAGCCTCGTATAAAAAATGCAGGGCATATATAGTAGCCCACCAGTTTTCACTGCCTTCCTGATCCCAAAGGGTAATGGCACCATTGTACAACTGCCGCATTTTTATTTTCCGTATTGCTTCGGTTACATTGGCATTGGCCGAAACGGTTGCGGCCTTCTGAAAGTTCATCAACTGGCTGAGGTCGCCAAAATAGAGTTGTGGAAAGGCAGCCGAAATAGCTTGTTCAGTGCAGCCATACGGATATTCCACAAGGCTTTGCAACTGCGAACCAAACTCAATAGCCGGTGATTTACCTACCACCAAACTGTAAGTAGTTGTAGCTGGTAAAAATATATCCTGTCCAAGGGCAATGGTTTG
This sequence comes from Chitinophagaceae bacterium, assembly GCA_043755055.1. GTDB lineage: Bacteria > Bacteroidota > Bacteroidia > Chitinophagales > Chitinophagaceae > JAZKFT01. The sequence goes on from JAYUTQ010000536.1 coordinate 464, forward strand.
CGATTTATTAGCATCTATAAAACCTGCGCCATTTTGTTTCATCAGCGAAGCTGCCGGACGGATGGTTATGTCTGTTTCATCGGTAAACTTTTCTCCCAGCCCATTTACTTCCACCGTAATTTTTGTAGCCTGAATAGCCGGACCTGCAAACAGTTTAAATAATACCTGCGCCTCGCTGTTAGCCGCAATGTTTACGCTTTGGGCATTGCCACCAAATACCTGCAAAGGTGCAGCCACACTCAGTTTGGCAGATGCTGTTGTAGCCTTATTGGTAGTATTGGTAATGGTTACAGGTACAGAAACTGTATCGCCGGGAGAAATAAATCTTGGCAAAGCCGTACTTAAAACAATCGGATCGGCCACAGTCATTAAAACATCACTTGAGCCAAAACAATTTGCTTTGGCCGCAACAGCCATCAGTCTTATTTCGCCACTAAATTGCGGTATATCAAATTCAAAACTGGCATCCCCACTACCATTCGTCTGGCTAATGCCACTCCAGTAGCTTACCAGTTTTACACGATTGTTTCTAATCGGGTTTACCCTTCTTTCCAAATCATAACCATCACCCCCGGTGCTGCTCATTTTACCACGTATTTCCGGAAATAGTAATGGGTAAATATTGTAACCGCCTACTTCCAAAGCTCTTTTTTGGTAAAAGAAATTGTAGGGATCCGGCGTTTTATAATCGCTAACCTGCAACACACCATTATCCACTGCGGCTAAAGTAACCATTGAACCTGCGGCTGCTTTTACCGTAATTTTTTGATGGGTTCTGCTTCGAACTGTTTTTTGTGCTATAATTTGTACATCTATTTTTCTGTTGGCCTCATCCACTTTTACACTTTTAAAACCATTGGCTACGGTTAGCGGCATGTCGCTTACTTCGTGGGGTTTAAAAAGTGTAGCAGTAATATACACATTGGGTAAATGTTCTTTGGCTATTTTAAGGTCCATGGATGCGCTGCGGTTCTTCACATCGAGGTATTGATAACTGATTACATGATCGGTTTCTGTAGTTACCAGAATCTTACCATTGAACGGTGTTTTAAACAAGACTTTCGCATTGTCACCGGTTTTGTATTCCGTTTTATCTACTTCAATATCTATATGGCCTTCCGTGTTTACCTCAAAAGCTGCATTGTCGTTATTGCCCCAATAGCCATAGCTGTAAAAATCTTTACTTACATAATTATTGGCGCCTTCTTTACTTACCCTAATTTCATAATTACCAGACTTGGTTGGGATAAATGGAAAATACGACTCAGCACCATGCAACACAACCGTAGCAATGCTTACAACCTTATCTTCCTTCTGCGATTCGTAGCGAAAAAAGTCGCCGCTTTTGGTTAATACCGTACGGTATTCATGCTTGATAATGTTCACATTTACCTTAGCACCTTCTACCAGTTTATCCTCCTTATTAAGAGCAATGAGGGGAAATTTAATAGCCTGATTCAGCGGATAATAACCATAGCCATCATCTGCTATGCCCGCAAACCAATCCTGTGTAAAAATATCAAGGCTTTGGGCACGGTTTACGGGCCTGCCCGTTTCGTCGAAAACAGTGGTGTAAAACTTAGCTTGTAATATGCCAATATTCCGATACATATCAGGCACGGTGTACGCTTCCAATGCATTACCTGATGCATCGGTTTTTCCCTGCCTCGTTACTTTATCAAAAAATGTATTTTGATTGGCCAGCAAAAAATTATACCGGTGGTATTTTACCGAGTTAAAGGCCTTTTGTGCCAATTGAATTTCCAGTTCGTAGTTGCGGTTGGCAGCAGGCGGGCCAAAAAAGTTGAGTGCATTTAAATTAAGGTTGGTCGATTGACCGGGTAATAAAAAAGACTTATCCAGCTTGGCATTTACTTTAATTCTGTCGGGTAAAAACTCTTCAATCATAATGTTTTTACTGGCCAGTAATACATCGTTGCCGGTGTACACTTCCATAGTATAACTACCTGTTATAGCCGAGGTACTCAATGGCACCGCTGCTTCTGCAGCACCCTGTGCATTCAGCGTTTTGCGAACGGTAGAAAGTTCCTTTCCGTTTGGCAGCACAAACTTCATCTTAACCGGCACATCCGGCATCGGGTTCCATAATTTATCACGGATAATTACAGCAGCATGTATCGTTTCTCCGGGCCTGTACATATCTCTTTCGCCATAAATAAATGCATCCAATCCGGTGCTGTTACTACGTTTACCGCCTACGTCAAAACGGCTTGTGCCAACCTTTGTAGTACTAAAAGGCAGGTAATTAAAATCATCTTTTGATTTGGCAATAACCATGGTTGGGTTAAATCCTGCCAATTCATTTTTGATAACCGACACCTCCGCCACGCCCTGCCCATTGGTAGTGGCAATACCAAGCAACTGATTATTGGTGCCATACACATTAATAGTAACACCGTTTACAGGCTGTGCAGTTTTTATAGAGTTGGCAAACACCACCACTTTGTTCTTTCCTTCCCTTGCAATCAGCCCAATATCACTTTGGCTTATAAAGCGGCTATCGTTTACCCAATATTCATCGGTACTTCTCAATTTAATATGGTATATACCTTTAAACCCCGGCAACTGATCGGCGATGTCAAAATGGAAAAGGCGGCTGTTGCCATATTTGGGCAGTGTTTTGGTATCAATAACTTTTTCCATAATTACATCACCCAAAACCATATTATTGCTGCTGCCGTATTCATCATAATCGCCTTCGTAATATGCATCGCTATTTTCGTTTTCACTTTTCTCTTTGGGGTTGTATCCATAACGTTGCGAAGCCAGTATATTGTTCTCATAAATCCGGGACACAATCACTTTTACCTTCTCCACATTCACAATTTTTACCTCAATATTTTTGGCACCTTTACTGCTGAGGTACACCCCTTTACTATTCATGAAACTAATGCCAGGCTCCAGTTTTCCAAAGCCTACATTAGTGGTGTATACCTCCTGTATTACACCTCCTAACTTTCCCTTTAAACCCTTACCCACATTGAGTTCGTAAGTTTGGGTTACATCAAACAGGTCGCTGTTTATTGTAAAGCCATCATCCATTAATTCAGTCGTAAATTTTATTGCCGGATTAAAACTGATGGCCGATGTAATCGTAGCTTCAACCACTTGCTGATTGCATTTTACATGAATGCTGCCACCGTTTCCATCGTGGTTATTTTGTACATCATTTATTAATAATTTGTATGGCGAAGCCACAAATATTTTTTCATCAATATCTGCGGTGGTTGGGTTCTTGCCACCATCGGGTACCATGCCTTTTAGAATGTTTATTTTGCCATTATAATCTTTGTCCTCAGCCTTAAAACCAATGAGCCGGATGCTTACTTTATTATCGTTGCTCACATTGTCTATCGAATAATTTTGTTCTTTTCCATCCACTTCTATTTTTAAATGCTCTTTCAGCATATCCATGGCCACAGGGTAATTAAAATAAACATCCACTTGCGGCTGTGCACTTCGTGTATCGGCACTGTTGCCCACCCACATAATACTGCTGTTTACCAGATGCAGGTCGGCCGTATGAAAAGCGATATCCGCCTTTTTTACACTATTGAATTTGGAATGTTTTAGCAACGCATTATTAAGTGTAGCCTTATAACTAGTTGCTGCCAGCAAAGGTTTTGCCGGGCTAAAAACCAATTTATCGGGATACTCCCACCGAAACTTTCCGGGTATGGCCGGTGAAAATGTAATGTAGTCTGCCGAGTCCCATCTGTTAAGTAACGAATCCGGCATCAAAGACTTGCTGAAACGAAATTCGAGGTTGGTAAGTTGGGGTATTTCGCCTTGGGCACTGGTATATTCCAATTGCACCGTATTGCTTTTGCAGGCATACAAAAGCACTGCCGCAGCCATGGCCACAGACAGTTGTTTAAAAAGCTTCATATAGGGGATGGTTAAAGGATGTTCGAAGAGGAGAACAATTTTAGAAACGTAAGATAGAGAAAAGAAAATACCATTTCAAAATTTTGAATAGTGAAAGTTTTATTAAAGGATAAAAGTTTTACAATTACTATTTTCTAAATCCGAACTTGGCAGAGTGGATCAGAGCCAAACAGAACTAGGAATATTATTGACCGGGCATTTGTGCTACAATTGAACGACATTGGCGAACGTTTCTAATCCCGAAGTATTACGGAACTCCGTTGATTGTATCAATTCTGTTGGGCTTTTATTGAGTGGAGTTAATATAAAGGCGTCATTGCGAAGCCGGTTCTTTCCGGCTGTGGCAATCTCCTCCTATTAATTAGAATGACATACGTTTAATGTAAACTACTTTACAAATTCCTGGGGATTGCCACAGCGGGGCAAGAACCCCGCTTCGCAATGATTGTTATGAGTAATAAATGTCTTCCCACAAAGACCAAAAAGCCGGAACGAAATATATTATGAAACAGAAACTTTTTAATTGGCTAAAAAAACTCAGCTATGCTTTTTTAATAAGCATGGTACTTTTTTTTCTGCTCAATTTCATTTTTCCTTTAAAAGATTCCATACACTACTCTATCCTTGTTACAGACGACAAAGGCGAAGTGATACATGCCTATTTAACAACAGATGACAAGTGGCGGATGAAAACCGAACTCAGCGAAATTTCGCCGCTACTACGAAAAGCCATTATCGAAAAAGAAGACAAATGGTTTTATTATCACCCCGGTGTAAATGCGATTGCCGTTGGCCGGGCATTGATATATAACATATTTTCAGGCCGCCGCACAAGTGGGGCAAGCACCATTTCCATGCAGGTAGCAAGACTGCTGGAACCTAAGCCACGTAACGTTTTTAACAAGATCAAAGAAATGTTCAGGGCCTTTCAGTTAGAGTGGAAATACAGCAAAGATGAGATACTGCAACTCTATATTAACCTGGTGCCTTATGGCGGTAATATTGAAGGTGTAAAAAGTGCCTCAGTGCTTTACCTTAAAAAAAATCCGGACCATTTATCGCTGGCAGAAATCACAGCCTTATCCATTATACCCAACCGGCCCAACAGTTTACAAATTGGAATTAATAACGATATTATTGTGCAGCAAAGAAATAAATGGCTCCAACGATTTGCTGATGAACAAGTATTTGGTACAAAAGAAATCACAGATGCCATAAAGGAGCCGCTGAACCTGAACCGTATTGCTGCACCGCAACAGGTACCGCATCTTAGCTACAAATTAAAACGCGGCGGCGAAACCAATATCCATTCTTTTTTGCACATGAACACACAGCTAAAAACTGAGCAATTGGTAAAAGATTATGTGCAAACAATGGCTTTTAAAAATATTCGTAATGCTTCGGTTATCGTTATCGATAATGAAAGCCATAAAGTAATCACCTACATCGGCAGTGCCGATTTTAAAAGCACATTAGATGGCGGACAGGTAAATGGTGCAGCAGCTATCCGGCAGCCGGGCAGCACTTTAAAACCTCTGCTTTATGGCCTTTCTATTGATGCCGGACTGATGACACCCAAAACAATTATTACCGATGTTGCCGTTAATTATCAGGGCTATGTGCCGGAGAATTACGATGAAAAATTCAACGGATTGGTAAGTATGGAATATGCTTTAGACAACTCACTAAACATACCGGCTGTAAAAAGTTTAAAGCAATTGGGCAAAGATCAATTGGTGCAAAGCCTTGTTAGTTGCGGGTTTCAGCAGATTCAAAAAGATCAGGGCAAGCTTGGCTTATCGATGATACTTGGAGGCTGCGGCTGTACATTGGAAGAACTAACCGGCCTGTTTTCGGCCTTTGCCAATGAAGGTGAATATGTATCCCCGTTATACACTACCGCCGATACCGGCCATC
>JAYUTQ010000537.1:0-6276 GCA_043755055.1 Chitinophagaceae bacterium
CTTTAGAGGAAATGAAAAAACCTGACAATGACAAATTGAACACTGAAAAATATTTAGTACAAATTGATAAAACAGGGTTAGAAGTTAAATCAAGATTAATGGGACAGGATTCTTTAGGAAATAGTATTTATATTCCTTTTAGGTTTGAGGTTGTAATTGACAACACAAAATAAGAAAGTGAGCTAATTATGATTTACATAGGAACCTGACTTACACTTTTCTTGTGGTCGCATTTACTATTTTTATTTGTGAGAGACATCTTTGGCACTCGTATCATCTATTCATCCCGCCATTTCCAAACAACAATCGTTTGCCACACCATCACCTTCCTGCTTTCTTTTAAAGCATGCTACTTTTATTTGCCCACAATACTTTTACTTTATATTGTTGCCTGCCATACCCAATGTATATAAAACTCATTGGGGTAACCTGATAATAGACACCGATGAACCCCGAAAAAAAACGACTGGCAGCACATTACGAAGAGAAAGAAAACTGGCTTTTTTGGGGGCCTTACATGAGCGAACGGCAATGGGGAACTGTGAGGGAAGATTACAGCGAAGATGCCAATGCCTGGGGCTACATTAGCCACGAACGCAGCCGCGGATACGCCTACCGATGGGGCGAAGATGGTCTTGCCGGCTTTAGCGATGAAAAACAACGCCTCTGTTTTTCGCTGGCACTGTGGAACCAGAAAGACCCCATTTTAAAAGAACGCTTATTTGGCCTTACCGGCCCCGAAGGCAACCATGGGGAGGATGTAAAAGAACTTTACTATTATCTGGATAGTACGCCCACCCACTCGTACATGCACTACCTGTACAAGTACCCGGGCAAAGAATTTCCGTACGCTACCATTTACAAAGAAAACCATAAGCGAAACCGCCTGCAGCCGGAGTATGAACTGGCAGATACATGCATTTTTGATAAAGACGATTACTATGATGTGCATGTGGAGTATGCCAAGCACAAACCCAACAGTACCGGCATCCGTATTACGATAGAAAACCATGCAAAACGGCGGGCTACATTACAGGTAATTCCGCAGCTTTTTTTTAGAAATACCTGGCAGTACAGCACATTGGATTTTCATCCGCAACTAATGGCTGCGGACGAAGAAAACATTGCCGCAAGCCATCCGGTATTAGGCAATTTGGTGCTGCATTGCCCCGATGCAGAAGCCCTGATGTTTTGCGATAACGAAACCAATCCGGCCATTTTTGGCCATCCGTCCGATCCTAAAGTGTATTATAAAGATGGCATTAATAATTACCTGGTAAATGGCAATAGCAAAGCCATTAACCCAAAACAAAAAGGCACAAAAGCTGCAGCACTTTACATACTTACCGTACCCGCCCATAGCAAGCAGGTAATTTACCTGCAACTATCCCGGCCAGCAGATTTACTGGAACAAAAAGAACTGGAAAGCCTGTTTGACAACCGTATAAAAGAGGCCGATCTTTTTTATGCAGAAATACAAAAGAACATTTCCAGTAAAGAAGATAAAATGATACAGCGACAGGCATTTGCCGGTATGCTGTGGACAAAACAATACTATTATTACAGTATTCACCAATGGCTTAAAAACCCAAAACCGGGAACGGACATTGTAGTAAAACGAAATTTTGAACGCAATAAAGACTGGCAGCACCTGCACAATGCCTGTATTGTAAGCATGCCCGACAACTGGGAGTATCCATGGTATGCCGCATGGGATCTGGCCTTCCATACCCTGCCGCTGGCTATGGTAGATGCCGGTTTTGCAAAGCAGCAATTGTTGCTGCTTACGCAGGAATTATACATGCACCCCAACGGGCAGCTACCTGCTTATGAGTGGAATTTTAGTGATGTAAACCCGCCGGTACATGCCTGGGCTGCCATCCGTGTTTTTGAAATAGACAAGCAATACAACCACAAGCCAGATTATGCTTTTCTTGAAATTATCTACCACAAGCTGATGATTAATTTTACCTGGTGGGTAAATCAAAAAGACAGTAACAACAATAATATTTTTCAGGGTGGCTTTTTGGGGCTGGATAATATTGGCCTCTTCGACCGAAACTGGCAACTGCCCCATGGTGGCTCTCTGGAGCAAAGCGATGCCACCGGCTGGATGGCCATGTACTGCCTTAATATGATGAAAATTGCGTTGGAACTAAGCAATAACAATCCTACGTATCAGCACATTGCCCTCAAATTCTTCGAGCATTTTTTACACATAGCCAAGGCTATGACGCATATAGAAGACCAGTACAACCTGTGGAGCAAAGACGATGAATTTTTCTACGATGCCATTATGATGCCCGATCAAAAAATCCGCCTTCGGGTTCGTAGTTTGGTGGGGCTGATTCCGCTATTTGCTGTGGAAGTGATAGACGATGAAACGCTTGCTAAAAACCCTGAATTTGCCCGGCGGCTACAGTGGTACTTCGAAAGCCGGCCCGACCTTAGTAAGTTGGTGCCCCGTTGGGAGCAAAGCGGTATTACCAGCAAACACCTTTTGTCGCTGGTGTGGGGCGACAAGTTGCAGGCCATATTAAGAAGGCTGCTGGACGAAACCGAATTTTTAAGCGATTACGGCATCCGTGCCCTTTCTAAAGTGTACGACGAAAAACCTTTTGAACTAGACCTTGCCGGCCATAAATACAGCATCCGCTACACACCTGCCGAAAGCGACAGCGATATGTTTGGGGGTAACAGTAATTGGCGGGGCCCTGTTTGGTTTCCGGTAAATTATTTGCTGATAGAAAGCCTGCAAAAATTTGATACCTACTATGGTGATCATTTACAGGTAGAAATGCCAATTGGCAGTGGCAATATGGTAAGCCTTAAAACGGCAGCCCGGGAAATCAGCCAGCGGCTCATCAGCATCTTCAAACGTGGCAAAGATGGCCGCAGGCCTGTGTTTGGCGATGATGAAAAAATGCAAAACGACCCCAACTTTAAAAACTACATCCTGTTTTACGAATACTTTCATGGCGATAACGGCCGTGGTGCCGGCGCCAGCCACCAAACCGGCTGGACGGGGCTTGTGGCTAAGCTGATAGAAGGGCAGTATTGATTTCTGATTCGAAGATTAGATCAGCGATTTGATAAAGCAATGCTTTTCATCTAACTATCTAATTCCACCAATAATTCTTCTGCCTGGCTTATGCTTTTGGTATAGCTTTTTAAAACCCATTTTGAGAAAAAACTGAGGAAGATATAGCCAATACAAATAGAAAATATCCAAAAATAGGTATACTCATGCATGCTTTTTGTACCAAAAAAATTAGGTATTAAAATAACAAAAAGTACCAGAAGTATATAACTCAAAAGCAAGCTTAATTTCTGAAATTTAAAAAACCGCAGTTTTTGGATGGCAAATCTTTTAAGAGTTTCTGCAACTGGTTTGTTTACATCTCCGGCAGCAGTAAGCCGCCTAAGAATGGTTAAACTCATTACAGGTAATGCCAGTAAAATTAATACGGCTATAATAGCCAAGCTCTGCAAAAACATACTATTAAGCCTGTAAAGATTAAGTACTATATAAGCGGCACCAATTAGTGAAATGATAGTACCAATCACTTCGGGATACGCTATCTTTTTTAGTCTTGCTTTATAGGTTGTTTGTGTCACCTGATTAATCATTTTTAGGGTTATTAGGGTTTGATTTGGTTCCTGATTATTTGCACCATTCCAGGTTTTTTTTAAGTCATCTAATTCCATAGTTATAGTTGTTTGGCAATTTTTGATTTTAATTTTTCCTTAATCCGGTTCAGTTTGGTACCCACATTACTCGGGGTAATGCCTATTATTTCTGAAATTTCATTATAATTTTTATTGTCTAAATAAAGCAGTACAATGGCCTTATCAAGAAGGTTTAGGTTATCTATTTGTTGTTTAAATAATGCCCACTTTTCTTCGCTGTTAGTAGCATCCAAATCCGGATAGTTGATGCCATGTTCCTCTAGGGGAACAGTCAAAACCTTTCGTTTTGAAACTTTAAGATGATAAATAGAAACATTTAAGGCTACTCTATATATCCAGGTACTCAAACTGGATTGTTGATTAAAAGAGTCGAAAGATCTCCATAGTTGATAAATGATTTCCTGAATCAAGTCATTCTTGTCTTCTGTATTATTGGTATAAACAGAGGCAATTTTCAGCAACAACTTTTCATTATTCTTTATGGCTGCTATAAATGTTTCTTTTTTATCCACGCTGGTTTTGTTGCTGTTTTTATATTAGTATCTCACAGCAGGTAAAAATCACACTTTGTAAAAAAAGATTGCAAGTTTATTGTAGAAAGTACCATCAGGTATAAGAGATAAATGGCAATGATATTCCGGTAGTTTTTTCGTGTTGCTTTTTTGCTCAAAACAACTCCGAAGAATCAATAGCTGCATCCACAGCTTCCATGGCATATTCATTTTGCACAATACCATTAAAGCTCACAAGGGTTGTAAATAACTGCTTTCGGGTTGCGGTTTGTTGCCGGAACATCTCTTTACGTTCCTGTAATTTTTTAGCATATGCCTTGTCTATTAAAAATGCGGTGTTGTAATATTTTATTTCAAACAGGTTAATAGTATTGTCTTTTCTATCCAGCAACATATCTATCTGAAAACCCGTTTTATCGTTGGCACTTTTGTTACTGTACGAGGCTACCGCCGCATATACCGCTGCAATGCCCATTTTAATTTTTATTTCAGAAATGTGTTTTTTGCAAATAGCTTCAAAAGCATAGCCCTGCCATATTTTATAGGGTTGCGATGCTGCTAGCTGCTGCCATATACCTTCAATGTAGTTATTGTTAGGTTTAATAAAGCGATGGTAAAAAACCGAGTATTCATCAATTAGCCGAAACAAGGAGCCACGTTTCTTTTTACCATAAATGGTGCTTTCTTCCACAAAACCTGTAAGTAATAAATCTTCCATGGCTCTCTTGTAAGGGCCACCTTTACTTACTTTGCTTTGTTTTAAAATAGCTTCACGGGTAATGCCTGCATTGCTTTTGGCCAGGGTTGCCACAATCGCTTCGTGGTCTTTAGCATTGTAAAACAAGGCTTTGTACAAATTATCGTACTCGTTTTTTAGTGGCCCGTTAGCTGCAAAGCAGAGACGTTCGATGGTTACTGCCGGGCTTTCTCCTTTTTTTATTAAATCCAGATAATAAGGTATGCCGCCAAACGCCATGTATATTTCCATCAGGTGCTGGTTAGTAAAAACCATTTTCTTTTCTGTAAAAAAGGCTTTGGTTTCGGTAAGGGTAAAAGGTTTAAGGGTAATTGTTTCGGTAACCCTGTTATGCAATCCACCTTTATCGTTTAATATATTTTTAGTAATCCACGATGTGGCAGAGCCACATACTACCAGTATAAAATGAGGTTCTTTAGAAAGATAGTCGTTCCATAAATGTGCCAGCAACTGTAAAAAGCCCGACCGAAATGTTTGAACCCACGGCAATTCGTCTATAAAAATTACTTGCTTTTTGTTTTTGGGCAATGTATTGAGATAAGCCCTTAATTGAATAAAAGCATCCTGCCAGTTTGCTGGCTGCGTTATAAATGGGCTGTTACTATGTTCGGCAAGCCTTGTAGTAAAATTCTTAAGTTGTGCGGCAATGCCATGGTTTTGAATACCTGTAAGTCTAAAGCAGATGTAATCTTTAAAAATCTGCTCTATCAGGTGTGTTTTGCCTACCCTGCGCCTGCCTGTAACTGCTATAAATGCTGGCTTTTTTGCACGTATGGCATCCATCATGCTTTGGATTTGCTCTTTGCGGCCTATCATGGTTGGCAGTTTTATATTTGTATTTATCTCCTGTTTTTTACCACTTAAATACAAATATAGAATTCATACTTGTATTTATCTCCTGTTTTTTATCACTTAAATACAAATAAAGGATTCAAGAATGGAGCCTCCTAAAATCTTATCCGTTTGTTTTTTTCAATTTCAGCCATTAAATCGGTCATACTTTAAAGAAGGTTTAAAATGTCGCTTCATGGTATTATACTTGTACTTATCTATCCAAAAAACATTGATAAATACAAGTATAGCCGGCTCTAATTTCTCTAACAGGCTTTTGCCCGAACCTTTTATCTTTAACGCCTACATAAATCAACAGCATGTTTTCGGATATTGAAAAAGAAGAAGGCGGTTTTCAAAAAATAGTGTTGCAAAATGCCACCAATCGTGTGGAAATAATACCCAACTGCGGGGCCATTTTAAATGCATGGCATGTGCTGGTAAATGGCCATTGGCAAAATGTAATAGAAGGCTACGAAAGCGAAG
>JAYUTQ010000538.1:0-6275 GCA_043755055.1 Chitinophagaceae bacterium
AATTTTAAGAAAATTAGAGAACAAGCCAAACGAATGGTAACCAGAAAAAAAACGGCATAAAAAAACCAGCTACCTAAGCTGGTTTTTCATCTGACTAAATCAGTATTATTTTTTTCTTTTAGAAGCATTTTTAAGCCTGCTTTCGCTTGGAAAGCCGGTAATACCAACAGGGCTTTGCAAAGCAGTTAATACACATTCGTGTAAAATAACATAACGGTTGGCATTAAACAGTTGCATTTTAAACTCCGGCAAACGCAAATTGTAACCTTCCTTATTATCAACCAAGGCATCAAAACCCGGATTCAATTTGTTGAATTCAATAATGTCCATACCAAGATTTTTGGCCATTATTAAAGAATTGTATTTACCTACAATATTCAACTCTTTAGTGCCAGCCACTTCTTCCGCACTTAAACTGCTTTGTAATTGTGTAACCTGGTTTTGCCTTTTTAGTTGCAAAGTATTCCACTCTTCTGTAGTAGAGGTAGTTAATCCTCCGCTACCTTCCATTAAGTAATGTGTACCTATAAATTTCTTAACGTGGTTACGGCTTTCAAGCGGCAGGCTGTACTGTAAATCCCAAAAATTGTGCGAACCTGTTTTTCTGATAGCACTAAAAACACGGCCCGGACCACAATTATAAGCAGCTACTACAAGCATCCAATCGCCAAGCTGGCTATACAGTTCCTTCATGTATTTGGCAGCGGCGTGGGTGCTTTTGTAATAGTTGGTACGCTCATCGTAATAGCCATTTACAGCCAATCCCATTCTGCGGCCGGTTTCGGGCATAAACTGCCATGGGCCTACTGCACCTGCCCAACTAACAAGGGCTGGTTTTAAATGGCTTTCTATTACAGCCAGGTATTTCATTTCTTTAGGAATACCATAACTCATTAAAATGCCATCCATCATTCTAAAATAAGGCTGTGCCCAACCCTTCATGGCCTCTAGTTCTTTACCCTGGCGCCTGATATAATCTTCTACAAATGGTACTGCCTGAGGATTTAATTGTGTTACATACGCTTCTGAAGGGTTAAACTGCCCGTTATTAAAAAGATCTTTAAAAGCGTAATCCGGAGCTCCATCTGCTGCAGCAGAATCCTTTTTAACAACTTTTACATCAGTTTCGCCTATACGGGCAAAAGAAGATGAAATGGTAAAAAAAGCAGCTACAAATAATCCTATACTTTTTAATCTTAAAGCTTTTTGCAACTTGCTTTCCAACGGCCGCAACGCATCCAATCCCTTAATCATCCTGGTCATTGAAAATAATTTATTCGGTTAAAAAAATCAGTGCCGCAACATTTACGGAACTGTATCCTCGAAAAGTGTGTAGTTGTTGGTGTTGTTAAAAAAACGATGGCAATAGGATTGCTATTTGTAACCATCCATCAGCAACAGCTTGTTCCAAAATCTGTTTGCTTAATCCTTACAGTCGCCTTAAATGACCTGTCTTTTACTTAAATCGTAGTGCTCAGTTTATCTGAAATGCGGTGTAAAGATACCTCTTCGAATCGGTTTGTGAGCACCTGAATACCAAAAGGCATGCCATTTGAGTGCCGGAACATAGGTATGGCAATAGCCGGCAGGCCGGCAAGATTGGCGAAAACGGTGTAAATGTCAGCAAGGTACATGGCCACAGGGTTGGCCATTTTCTCTCCAAGCTTAAATGCCGTAGTTGGGGAAACCGGCATTAAAATGGCATCATAATTTGCAAAAATGGCTTCAGTTTGTTCTAAAATGAGCCTTCTTACCTGTTGTGCCTTTGTAAAGTACGCATCGTAAAAGCCTGCACTGAGTACAAAAGACCCCAACATTATCCTTCTTTTTACCTCTTTACCAAAACCCTCGTTTCTATTGGTTTTATAAAACTCTGTTAACGGAACTTTAACATTTGGCGTCTGATGTCCAAAACGTACACCATCGAATCGGCCGAGGTTACTGCTTGCTTCGGCAGTGGTTAAAACGTAATAAGCCGGAACAATATGGTCTAGCAACGGAAAAGGTATTCCTGCTACCGTGTGCCCTTCGGCAAGTAATTTTTCAAAAAGGCTTTCTATCTGCTGCTTAATTTCGGCATCAAGGCCGGGTAATTCTAAAGTGGGGATAAGATAAGCAAAACGGTATTTTTCATTTTGAGGAGGCTTACCAGTGTATAGCTTTACCGGAAGGGCCGAACAGGTGCCATCCATTTCGTCGGGACCTGCAATCACTTCCAGCACTTTTGCAACATCTTGTACATTGTTACCAAAAATACCAACCTGATCGAAAGAGGATGCATAAGCAATGAGTCCGTAACGGCTGATGCGGCCATAGGATGGTTTTAGGCCCACTATACCACAGAAGTCGGCAGGCTGCCTTACCGAACCGCCAGTGTCGCTGCCAAGGCTTACCATGCAAAGGCCTGCCTGCACCGCAACGGCACTGCCACCAGACGACCCGCCTGGCACACGTTCGTTATCTAATGCATTAAGCACCGGGCCGTAGGCTGAGTTTTCGTTGGTACTGCCCATGGCAAATTCGTCGCAGTTGCAGTTACCAATAATAATAGCCCCGGCATCCAGCAAACGCTGAACAGCAGTGGCATTATAAATACTTTTAAAATTTTGGAGAATATTAGAGGCTGCTGTAACAGCATGACCTTTATAGCAAAGCACATCTTTTATGGCTACCACCACACCATGTAATGGAAGTAATGGTTCACTATTAGCAATTTGCAAATCTAATTGCGCAGCCTTTTCCAGAGCTTCTAGCTCAAAAATGGCTGTAAATGCATTCAGGTGTTTGTGGGAATGTATTTGTGCTATATATTGGTTTACCACCTGTGTACAGGTAATAGCACCTTCAGCCAATTGTTGCTGATAATTAGTAATAGAAGTGTAGCCCAACAAGTAATGTCCGGTTTTTGAAAATGTCAAAAATCGATTGAAAGATTAGTGAAGAAAATTATTGAGCAGGTGTTTGCTTGGTTTCTTTTTCGTTCATCCCGTCTTCTATTTCCTTCTTCACATTGTCTTTGGCATCTTTAAACTCACGGATACCTTTACCAAGGCCTCTCATAAATTCCGGTATTTTTCTTCCGCCAAATAATATCAAAACAGCAAGTACAATCAATATCCACTCAGTTCCACCTGGCATGGAAAGCAATAACGATGAAGTTAACATGATAACAGTTTTAAATGAATAAACAAATCTACAACAGAGTTGAGTGTGATGGAACGGGTTTTACCTATTTATTTTAGGCAGTAAATGAGGGTTAGCCCGTTTTAACTTTTTTAGAAATTAAACGAGTAAAAAAAATGGAGGCAAAATGCCTCCATAAATGTTTTATATAGATAGGATTTAACGGCTAACGCGTTTCTCCTGAATCCTGGCGCTTTTACCACTTCTTTCACGTAGGTAATACAGCTTGGCACGACGTACTTTACCTACTTTATGCAAAATGATAGACTCAATATTGGGTGAGAAAGCTGGAAAAATCCTTTCTACACCTACCCCGTCGCTCATTTTACGAACTGTAAATGTAGCTGTCTGGCCTTCGCCCTGACGCTTAATTACATCACCTTTAAAACCCTGGATACGCTCCTTGGCTCCTTCAATGATTTTATAATTAACAGTGATATTATCACCGGCTTTAAACTTAGGATGTGTCTTTCCCTGCGTTTGGTTAAGTTGCTCTTGTATAAATTGAACAGCTGCGTTCATGTCTAAAATTTTTGGACGGCAAAAGTAAGCGTCGGCGGGGGAAATACCAAATAATAAAAAGGAAAATCGGAATTGAGTATTGGTTTCGGTAGAAAAAATATTCAATAACCAACGAGCAATGTTCAATTATCAATCAATTGCATCAAACTTGAAACTTATTTCCTGAACCTTGAACCTTTTATTTTACCCTGCTAAACCGCAAACAGCCTACCATCCAGTCGGGCAGGTATTTTTCGGGATTGCGTTTTTTGAGGTTTAGGTACCAACCCAATTTTTTAAGGATAGGTACTTTATGCGTTTCTACATATTCGATTAAGGTTCCGTCGGGGTCTTCGTTGTAAGC
Source organism: Chitinophagaceae bacterium (assembly GCA_043755055.1). Taxonomy (GTDB): domain Bacteria; phylum Bacteroidota; class Bacteroidia; order Chitinophagales; family Chitinophagaceae; genus JAZKFT01. The sequence goes on from JAYUTQ010000538.1 coordinate 4,049, forward strand.
AAAATGGCCGGCAGCCTTACCCATAGGAAAACTGTTTTTACTATTTACAGTAAGTGGATGGCCATGCGTACGGCAAAGCTCTTCATGAGAATCCATACCATTGATATCGAAACAAACATGGATAAAGCCAAGATCACCCCAGTAACGATTGTCGAAAATTTTATTGGCAGATTTACCGGGCACCTGCACCAGTTCTATATAGGTTTTACCAAAGAGCTTGGCAAACGCTCCCCTGCGCATGTTGCTGTGGGTAAGTATAACCCTGTTACAAGTTTCCTCACCGCCGGGCAAGCCTTTTAAATCGGCATATGTATCCTTGCCTTTGTACAATACTTTATCGTAACCTAAAACCTGCGTGTAGAATTTTTCGGCATCTTCCATATTGCTTACACCCACTGTAACGCCGCTTACTCCGCCACGGATACCGTATTTTTTTGAAAAACAAATACCACACTCCATTACTTCAAACAAATTGCCAAACGGATCTTTTAAAAAGAAATGATAGCCATCAATTACATGTTTCTGAACTGTGGTAAGGAGTTCTACGCCCAGCTGTTGCATGTGTTCGTACACCTGATGCACATTTACACATTTCATTTTTACAATAAAAATGCCCAAATCTCCCATGGTAGGTAATGCAGCCGGAGCCGATGGTGTACGGCTGGTATATTGCCATATTTCAAAACCGCCACCACCCCGCATATTTAATGCCAGTATGGCTTTGCGGTCGTGGGCTTTGTCACCTGTATAACGTGTCATCAGGTTTGCAGTGGCTTCGTCGTTAAACACTACCACATCCATACCAAATACTTTTTTGTACCAATCAAACGCTTTGTCGGCATCTGTTACGCCAATCCCTACCTGCTGTATGCCGCTAATTATCCTTTGCATGTAATTTCTGTTTTCTGGATATTGTGGGTGGAAAAATACAAGTTTTATTTATCTGTAATGTAGCATTTTTTTATCCCAATGTACTTGCATTAGCTACTAATGCTTACTTACGATCATAAGCATACATGCTGCCACAAGTATGCCACACTTTTTTACCATCCTTTTTGATTTTTTCCATGTATTCAATTTATACGACAATTTAAGGACGGTGACTAATATTTTAAATAACTACGGATTGACTAAAAAAAAGTTTGGATACTCATTTTTTAAAGCCGGACTAAATGAAATATTGGTGTAATTGAATAACCGCATAACCATTTTCATAAAAAAATAATTGCTCCGCAAAGGGCTGATTATCTTGCGGCCCTATAAAACCAATTCCAAACCATGCAAAAAATATACAGCAAAGGCTTTAACGGGTGGAGTCAGTTGGCCATATTACTAGGCCTGGCAGGTGGGGGCATTATTTTAGCAAGCATAATAAGTATTCCTGTTTGGAAAATAATGACCAACGGCAGCCTTTTAAATATGGAACAGGACCTGCTAAAGCCAGAAAATGCAAATGCTGCATTGATTATGCAGGCTATATCGGCTGTATTTGCCTTTTTTTTACCTGCGGTGGCATTTGCTTTTATCTGTTTTAAAAATAGCTGGGGTTTTCTCGGTTTTAAAGAAAAAACAAACCCCAAACTGCTACTGATTGTGCTGCTGATTGTGGTGTGTACTATACCACTTATTGGCCTTTTGGGAGAACTGAATAAGGCCATCCCATTGTCTGCCGTAAGAAGGGCAAAATTTGATGCCATGGAAAAAAAGTATAATGATCTGGTTATGGCTATGGTGCAGCTAAAAACCTGGGGGCAATATTTTATTTCCCTTATTATTATAGCAGTGCTGCCAGCTATTACAGAGGAAGTTCTTTTTAGAGGCGGCTTGCAGAATATGCTTACACGCTGGCTAAAGTCTCCATGGGCGGCCATATTAATAACAAGCTTTTTATTTAGTGCCATTCACCTTAGCTGGTATGGCTTTTTGGCAAGATTTGCATTGGGTGTGGTGTTGGGGCTTATTTTTTTCCAAACTAAAAACATTTGGCTTAGTATTTTGGCCCACTTTCTTAATAATGGCATTGTAGTAACCACCATGTTTGTAATGGTAAGGCAGGGCAAACCTATAAATATGGCTGCCGAAGAAAATTTACCCTGGGCGGTTGGTGTAGCAGCCCTTGTTTTAGTAGTAGGGTTGCTATTATGGTTGGTTAAAAGCAGCCCCCAACCTGTGTTTGATGAAAACTACACCGATTATTTTGAAAGGAACAATCCGTTCGACGAAAGAA
>JAYUTQ010000539.1:0-6273 GCA_043755055.1 Chitinophagaceae bacterium
TATTTACACAATCAACAACAATGAACAAACCCCAAAAATGAAACAGTTAGATTTGTTTGAAAATTTATAAAATCTGTCAACCTATTTTAGGCAAACACACTTGTCCTTCTTAATGAGAGTTTTGTCCTTCGCCTTCACGAAGAATGGCGCCACCGGCAAGTATGGAGCAAATGGTGAAGAGTATCGTTCCTGCTAATCCCAGCCAAAACTTCCAGGCCGGTCCTGTGCCAATAGCACTAATCATAGTCATGATAGAAAACAGGTTAAGCAGAACCAACGGAATAAATACTGGAAAACGCATAAGAATGATTTTTGTGAGTTGATAATTGGCTGTAAAAGTAAGGCAGTTAGCTAAAAGTGGCGAATAGATATTTACGAAGCGAAACTTGATACCGCTGTTTCGTCAAACACAATGCCGTCGTAAATAGTTGCTACGGTTAGTTCAAAACCCAGTCTTGTAAATTGGATAGTTTCTTCCATGGTTTCGTAGGTTTGGTATTGCCATATTTGCGTATTGTCTATTCTGGAATACACTTCTACCATTATTTCATTTTGGGCAATCAGTACATAGTAATCAAGGCTTTCGATTCGTTTGTAATATTTCAGTTTTACCTGCTTATCGTATAATGCTGTAGATTCAGAAAGCACTTCGAAAATGATGGAGGGGTGTTTTACAAAAACTTCATTCCCTTTCAGATTGTCGTGGCAGGTAAGCATCAAATCCGGATACACATAAAATTGATTTTTTTCAATTTCAAGTTTCATTCCGTCTATAAACACATCGCATCCTAGCTTTTTATTAGCTCTTAAAAAAATTCCCAAATTCAAGATGATATTGTTGTGTGCTTTTGTACCACCCGCCATTGCGAAAATTTCACCATGGTAAAAGCCATTCCGCTCAATGCTGTTCTCTTCCATTTGAATGTATTCAGCAAACGTAAATCTTGTAACCTCTTTTGGAATAGGAACACTCATAACTTAAATAATTGAACAATAAAATTACAATAAAATAAGGCGGGAATTGAAACGCCATTTTTAAAAAGAATGGCATTTTTGAGTAATTGTTATCCCGCAGCATTCTTTACTTCCGTTTCAATGCTTCGCAGTTTGGCTTCGCAATATTGAATTAGTTCGTTGGCCTGTTTTACCTTTTCAGCCAGCCTATCCAGTTGTATGGAATCGTCTTCTATTTGCGCCACTATTTTTTCAAGCGATGCAAAGGCTTCGGCATAGGAAAGGTTAGTTGTCATTGGCCATTTTTTTTGTTACGCCCTGTCAGGGCTTTGTTTCTTTTGTTGCAGCTAACCCCGGGCTTCACCCGGGGCTATTGTTGTTTTGCCCTTTCAGGGCAATGTCAAGGTAGTTATATCAAATTTTAGCGTCTACAAACCAGACTTTTTTATTTCGCCACCTCAGGGCAATAGCAAAAAAAGATTCAATTAATGCGTCATGCTGCCGATATTTTTAGCTTTGCTTTACATTACATTTTCACTTAAAATTCCCCATCATTATCACCCCTTTTTTTGTAACAGTGCTAAAAATGCTGCCGTCGGTAAATTGGGTTTTTATTTCAGCGCCTTCGGCAATGGATGTTGCGTTGGTTATAATAATATCATTAATACTTACCATGGCAAAGCCTTTACGCAAAATGGCTTCGGGGCTGCTGGCACGTACCAATCTTTTCATGGCATCGAGGCGGTGGGCGGCACGTTCTAGTAGCTGACTGCTCTTATTTTGCAGCCATTCTTTTACTTCAATAATGCGGTTCTCAAACTGGAAATTATTTTCGATAATCACTGCAGCTACTTTGGTGGGCGTTTTATATTCACGTGCCATCAGGTCTGCAATGCTTGTATTACGGTCGTGGCCAATACCGGTAAAAATAGGTATGGGAAATTCGGCTATCATTTTGGCCAGTTCATAATCTTCGAAAGGCTTAAAATCGGTTTGCGATCCGCCGCCACGAACTATAGCAATCAGATCAAAACTTTCGTTTTGCTGCTCTATCAGTTCCAGTTGGCTCATAATCATTTCATGGGCATTATCGCCTTGTATTTGTGTAAGAAACTGGGTAATGTGAAACGAATAACCATGTTTGTTAGTTTCCAGTTCCTGTAAAAAATCCCGTTGGCCATCGGAGTTGGGTGCAGTTATCAGTGCTATTTTTTGCACCACCATCGGTATAGGTAAATGATTGTTGTAAGTGTGGTAAATGCCATCCACAAGTTTTATAGAACGGGGATTTTCTTTAAGTAGCCGCTCTAAAGTTTGCTGGCGTTGCAGCTCTATCGTTCCTAATGTGTAGGCCACATCTATTTGCAGCACATCGAGGTTAAGGCCGTATTGTGGGTGAAACCTAACCCTAACCAAACAAGTAATCGTAATGCCGTCGGCAAATGTTTGGCGGGTATGTTTTTCAAAATTTTCTATCTGGGCATAGCTGTTAGCCCAAAAAACAGCCCGCATTTCGGCAATGGTATTTCGGTCTTCCCGTTCTATCAGCTTTAGATAGCAACGGCGGTTGGTGGTGTATTTTTTTACATCGCTGGCTTCTGCTTCTATCCAAAAGGTTTCGCCAGCAAAGCGTTCTTCAAAAGTGAGCTGTATTTCAGCAGCTAGTTCAGAAAGTTTAATGGCTTGCATACGAGATTTTATAGGAGCACGGAAAACACTGGTTACTGCGGATAATCACAGATTTGATATGGCAGATGAATTGCTTATAAAGTTTCATTGATGAACGATGATGCCACCTGTATTGCCGATGAATGGAGTTCCGTAATGCTACAGGATTTACAACGTTCGCCAATGTCGGTTAATAGTATTACAAATGTTCGGCTACAAAAGAAATATTCTGTTTACATACGCAACCATCCGTATCATCCGTGCTCCTATCAATCCTGGCCCAACTCAATACAAATTGTATATCTCCATAATGTTTTTAAGTATATGCGGAAAGTCTATTTTAAGGTCTTTTAATTTGCCTGTGCGTATATCGAACACCCAACCATGAACAGTAAGTTTACGGTCGTGTATTGCCTGCTGAACAGCGGCTGTTTTTAGTAGGTTTACGCACTGTTCCTGTACGTTTAGTTCTACAAGGCGGTCGTATCGGGTATCCACATCTGCTATGCCATTCAGCTCGTCTTTATGCAGGCGGTATACATCACGAATGTTGCGCAGCCATGGGTTAAGCAGGCCCATATCGGCTGGCTGCATGGCCGCTTTAACACCGCCGCAATTGTAGTGGCCGCATACTACAATGTGGTTCACTTTGAGGTGGCGTACAGCGTAGTTTAATACACTCATCACACTGAGGTCCACATTGTTTACAAGGTTGGCAATATTGCGGTGTACAAACACTTCGCCGGGCTGCAAGCCCATAAGGTCTTCGGCAGTTACACGGCTATCGGAGCAGCCAATGTAAAGCAGTTCCGGTGTTTGGCCTTTGGCCAAATCGGTAAAATAGCTTTCGTTTACAGACAGCTTGTCGGCTATCCATTTTTCGTTATTTGTAAATACTTTTTGAATGTTCATATGGTATGTTTTTTAAAATAATACGTTATCGTGTGGTTGTAATCTTTCGGGCAAATCGGTTTTCCCCATCATCTCCATTTATTTTATTTCAATATTACGGCAAATGGTACTGATGGGAGTATCATTCAATACATTATCAAAAGGATTTTCACTGTATTCTCCAATTTGCTCCATGGTGAAAAATACCCAACTTATGAGTAATGTAAAAGGTATGGTGAGCCATACGCTCCACGGGCCAATACCTTAATATCGCTCATGAAAGATAATAAAGCAAATGGCAATAATGCTAAAAATAATTTTACAAAAATGCGACTGAAAATACTGTACTGCCTAAACAGTGGCATATTTTTAGTGCGTTCGCAACCGCCTTGCTGGTTATACAGTTCGCCAAGCAACCTTAGCATGTCGCTATGCTCAAAATAATCTATTTGTTTGGTACGCTTTAATTGGATTATTACTTCATATTGGCAGCGTAAAGTTTCAGATGCAATGTTGCTTTTATTTTTTACTGATTGGAAAAGATTCTCCCCGTCGCAGGCATTAAAAAGTTTTACAATCGCACTTTCGTATTTCTCTAGTTCTTCGGCTTCGGTAAATTTACTTTGGTGCAGGTTTTCTTTTGTAGTAGCCCATACAATGGTTTTCCGAAGTTGCATCCGCAAAATATTAATGAAAGCGATGTGCCGGTACAAAATATCTTCCTGCACATTTTTATCGGGAATAATGGCCAATACCGATGCGGCAAGGCTCCGGCTGGTATTGGTAATGCCGCCCCAGAGGCGCCGGGCCTCCCATAGCCTGTCGTAAGCCTGGTTGTTTTTAAAGCCCACATAAAAAGCAACGGCCGTACCAATAGTGCCTACCGGCAAAAAAGGAATGGAAAGAAATTTCCAGTCTAAAAAATAGTAGAGTGCAGTTACTGTTGTACTTATTAATAATGTGATGAGCAGGTTTTTCCATGCAAAAAAACACATCATTTTAAGCAATAATGTTTTTCCGATGTACATGTTTTAGGGTTAATATTTTATCAATATAAAAAGCCCATTTTGCCATCCTGATAATCTCTCATGGCTTCCAGTATTTCGGTTTGGTTATTCATTACAAAAGGGCCATGGCTTACGAGTGGTTCGTTAATGGGTTCGCCAGCCATTAGTAATAAAGTGGCCGATGGATTGGCCTTTAAAACAATTGGCCCGTCTTCATTTTTAAAGGTAATTAGCTGATGCTGCCCTGCAGTTTTAGCTTCGTTAATCATCAGGTTGCCTTCTAAAATATAAACCGCCACATTTTGTGAGGCTGATAATGAGAACTCAAATAAGGCATCGGCTTTCATCTGTACCATTGCAGTTATGGCACTGCTATGGGCAGGGCCGGTTTTATCCAAAAAACTACCCGAAACAAGCCGTACCGTAACGCCATTATTTTCAATAATAGCTATTTCGTTTTGGGTAATGGGCTGGTATGTTGGCGGCAACATTTTTTCTTTAGCAGGCAGGTTTATCCAAAGCTGTATGCCCTGGTATTTACCGCCCGTAGCGGCAAAAGCCTTACCAATTTTTTCGCTGTGAATGATGCCGCGGCCTGCATTGATCCACTGTACTTCGTTGCTGCCAATAACGGCATTGTTGCCCAATGAATCGTTGTGTTCTATTTCGCCATGGTACATAAAAGTAATGGGGCAAAAACCACGATGCGGATGGGCCGGAACGCTGAAGGAATCATCGCCGGCTTCTATTTCGAAACAAAAATGGTGTAGTAAAATAAACGGGCTTACCTGCGGAAAACCCGGAACGGGAATGGCCTGATTTACAGTATATGGACCCAACTTTACAGGCTGTGCGGTGATAGTATTTTTGATGCTGCGGAATGGTAGCATAATTACAGAAAAGGTTTAATGATTTACCGCAATTTACTATTTGTAACGTTACAGCCATTGGTCTGTTGCCGGATGATTTAAAAGCTGCTGATATAGCCCTGATAGTAGCGAAAAGCCCGCACGGAGCGAAGCGAAGGAGGACTTGCAGCGAATAGCAGGACCACTGCTCAATAGCGGTAATTCAGTCCTGCTCCTATATTTTTCTACTTTGCTTTTACATGAAAATAATCTTTGGCCACTGCGTCTAAGGCTTCGTAAAAATCTGTTCCATATTTGCGTATCAGCGGTTCTTTTAAAAATTGGTACACAGGTACTTTTAATTTATTGCCTAGTTTGCATGCCGGCTTGCAAAGTGATTCTCTTGGTTCGTAGTTTACATAGTCGGTTTTGCCGTCTTTGCTTTGCTGTATCCGTATGGGGAATAAGTGGCAACTGATAGGTTTTTTCCAGGCTACTTTGCCATCGTTATAAGCTTGTTCTATACCGCATTTTACAATGCCATAATTATCGGTAATGCCATACACACAAACGCCGCCGTTAATGGCGGGTGTGGTCCAGCCAAATTCCTGGTCGTACACATATTTGCCCTGCCGTTCTATTTCTGCAATGCTTTCTGCGGTTAAGTACGGCTTTACGGCTTCGTACACAGCGTCTATATTTTGGCGTTCTTCATTTTCAAGCGGTGCACCGGCATCGCCATCTACACAGCAGCCGCCTTTGCATTTTACAAGGTCGCATACAAAATTATCTTCTACCAGTTGGTCGGTTACCAATACGTTGTCAATCGCTATCATGATGCTTTTATTTCCACTTAAAGGTATTGATGAGGTGTTGTAAATCCTGCTGCAAAAAATTGCTTACCG